>NZ_CAWPDB010000111.1:0-39460 GCF_963886625.1 Vibrio sp. V23_P3S9T160 | reverse complement strand
CAAGTCGAGCAATTGAGAATGCAAAGCAAAGATAACTTAGAAAGGCTCAGCGTTATTCTGGCTTTTATCGCGACTCGGTTGCTCCAGTTGAGATTTATGAATGAATCAGATGAGTTATCTAAGAGCAGTTGTGAGCCGATATTAAAAGGCAAAGCATGGAAGCTAATGTGGCTAAAGCTAGAAAGAAAAGGGCTACCGAAGGAAGCTCCGGACATATCATGGGCTTACAGAGGTATTGCTCGATTAGGGGGTTGGAAGAATACAAAGCGAACGGGTCGTGCTTCTATAAAGACATTATGGCAAGGATGGTTTAGGTTACAAACCATCCTTGAAGGGTATGAACTGGCTAAGTCTCTTGATTCACCAGACTTGTGATCAAGAGACAGCCAAATAGCTGGTGTTAGCTATGGAGAAAAGAAGCGGTTAGAAAGATCCACTAGTTGTTTGAGTATTTAAGCTATTAAATTGGTTATTGCCTCCCGATTGCCATTCGACTAGATTTGTTGAGATAGATTCATGGCGTTTAACACATTTCCATTCAATAGCCTCTCCTGCCGGTACTGCAATATCGGCGCTCCAAGTTGGATATAAGTTAGGTGAAAGCTTGACTGCTTTTGTTAGATCCCAGTTTCCTAGCTGTGTCACATTGCCAATGGCATAAACACTTTGTCCTGTAATTGTATATCCTTGATTACAGGAAAAAGAGATGGTACTCAGTCTTGGTTCTTCGGCACCCTCACTATTGTGCAAAACGATAGCTTCATTTTGATTTAGATGGAGTGTTGCTTTTCCTTCGTTAACGGCAATTGTTTCGTTGTTAAGTAAGTTGAGGTGGGATCCATCACCAATCGCTAAGTTATTCACTACTATGGTTGTTGCTGGACCACGGTTTAGTGCAACGGTAACAGTATCTGAACCATCTTGCCGTTCATATACCAGTATGTCGTCATTTTTCCAGCGTTGTATGTAACTTCCTTTTTGTATCGCTGTGCTATTTTTTCTGAGTGATGTTAGTGCTTGGATGATCTTAAATGCCTCGGTATCCTCATCAAAACTTGGCATTTTTTCTCGGTTGTAAGGATCACTTCCTACTTGTCCGAAATCATTTGTCGTAAAGTTAGCTGCATAGTGTTCAGTTCCGTAGTAAATGGCGGGTATCCCACGTACTGTCATTGTGATAACTAGTCCTAGGTTGAGACGTTGTTTGGCAAACTCTTCATTTTGATTGCCACCAGCTTCATTATTACCAGGGCCAAATGTCGATGCATTTGACCTTAGAGCGGTGGATATTCTGGCCATATCATGGTTATCCATGAAAACAACTTGCCAATCATCACTACTGAAGACAGTTTTCCTTTTTTCTAAGTAGCCATTTAATGTTTCCATGTTATTTCCGGGACGGTTAGTTAGTACCCTTTCTAAGGTGTCTCTAAAGCCGAAATCAAGTAAAGCTGAACCAGAAGAGTTGGCGTAGTCAATGGCATACCCATCAATACCAGTCGTGATGCTTGCACTTGCTCCGAACCATTCACCAAAGAAATAAAATCCTTCACGACCTAATGCTTTACTGTAATTATAAATGTCCGTAGTCCAACGTTGGATAAAAGTTTTATCCATATGTTTTATAGCATCAATACGTATTGCATCAGCTCCAGCATCAATCCAAAATTTAGCACCGTCTAAAAGATACTGATAAACATCGGGATTGGTTTGGTTAAAATCAGATAAGTTGAATAGGTTATAATTACGGACTTGATACCAATTATTCCAGTCAGTAACACCTCCGTTATGGTTATACCAGTTAGTACCCGCCGCAACATCGGTATTATAATCAGTGATCAGTTGTCCATCTAGGTAGAGTGCTCCGTATTCGTTTTCATCATTGCCATTTGAGTGATTAGGAGCATAGTCTAGAACTAATTTCATGTTGTATTCAGGAGAATGCATTTTAGTCGTGAGTTCTTTGAAATCTTCGATACTGCCTAAATGCTCATCTACGCGGAAAAAATCTTTTCCCCAATAACCGTGATAACCTGCACCACCATTAGCATCTGTATTGTCAGCATTATCGACTGGTGGTGTAATCCAAATGGCAGTAATTCCTAACGATTTGAGGTAGGGCAATTTATTAATTAAGCCTTTAATATCACCACCGATATATTTTTTAAGATTGTTAGGGTTATAAGTTTCTGCATTTTTACCAGTATTATTATTTGGATCACCATCGCTGAAACGGTCTAAAAATACAAAGTAAATTGTTTCTTTACGAAAATCGAGGTATGTATTTTCTCCGGATTGAATAGTTGGTTCCGCGGCTAGTAATATTTGGCTATTCAATAATCCATTAAGTGCAATAACACTGAGTACTGCCGTACACAGTATGGTGTTTTTTTTCATTGGAGATCCCTTCATTTTTGTGAATATTAACCAGTAATTATTACTGGCTATTGGTCAAACTTTGTTCACTGTAGAAATCAAAAATATGGCAAAATGTGGTATTGAGGTTAAAACGCATTGTTTTGCCAATATGAGCAGTTGTAATGGTTTGATCGTTGACTCTTGCTATCAACTCCTTACCTGCCACAGTAAAATAGAGATATTTTTCGTTCCCCATATTTTCAACAACCGTCAATGTGCCTTCAACGGTATTGATAGTGTCGTGTTCTGCTGCTAAATGAATATGCTCAGGGCGAATGCCAAAACAGACAGGTTTATTGATATATTGTTGTAAGGCGATTTGCTTCTCATGTGGAATAAACATGCGAACATTGGCGGCAATGTCTATATAAAGCTGTTCGTTTTCTGAGCGAATCACAGTGTCGACTAAATTCATGGCAGGTGATCCAATGAAACTGGCCACAAACTTGTTGGCTGGATAATTATAAAGATTGGCTGGCGTATCAACTTGCATAATCCGGCCCTGGTTTAATACGCAAATTCTATCACCTAACGTCAAGGCTTCAGTTTGATCGTGAGTGACATAGATCATCGTTGCGGGTGTGCCTTCTTCTTTGAGTGATTGATGCAATTGGGCAATTTTCACACGCATTGAAACCCGAAGCTTTGCGTCCAAATTGGATAGTGGTTCGTCAAAAAGAAAAACATCAGGCTTGCGAACGATTACCCTCCCTACTGCTACTCGTTGGCGTTGTCCACCCGACATTTCTTTGGGTTTACGATAGAGCAATTCGGTAATTTCTAATTTTTCTGCCGCTTCTTCTACTCTTTGTTTAATTTCATCTTTAGGCCTTTTTTGCATTTTTAATCCAAAGGCCATATTGTCAAAAACTGTTTTATGAGGGTATAGGGCGTAATTTTGAAACACCATAGCGATACCACGTTCTTTAGGGGGTAAATCGTTAACAATTTGGTTACCGATACGAATCTCCCCACCGCTAATCCCTTCTAACCCGGCAATCATTCTGAGTGTGGTTGACTTTGCGCAGCCTGATGGTCCAACAAACACCATGAATTCGCCATCATGGATATCTAGATCAATTCCGTGAACGGCTTTAAAGCCGTTCTCATACTCTTTTTCTATTTTTCGTAAGCTAACAGTAGCCATGAATTTCTCCGTGTATTGTATTGTGCAAGCAGTTATTTACATTCAGAAATCATGACTAAACGTGGTGTTTTATCGTCGGCTATTTGTACCGTCCAGACGTATTGGCCATCTTTTGGTAGCATGACGACTGTATTTTTGGCAAAGCCAGCACGTTTGAGTTCTTTGACTTGCCCTACCGTTAGCGTTAATCCTGCGGCTGTATATTGAGGGTTCCAGCTCATTGTGGCGAATTGCAAGCTCACGTTGCCTGCCTTTTCGTTACTTACTACTTGATAAATGCCGTCACCTTTGTAACCCATCTGGCGGTTATCCATATGAAGCCATTGCCCATCAGCAAAGGTTCCAACAACAAATATGGATGGGCGGATAGGGCCTCGTTCTTCTAATGTAGGTAAGTCACATTGAGAGAATCGAGGGTCTACATTTTGTACTGAGTCGTTTTGTTGGGTAGTGGTGCTGGCACAACCAGCGAGCAATACAGCCAGTGTCGCTGCGATAAGTAGAGAGCTTTTCATCGTAAATTCCTTCATTGGTAATGTGAAATATTTGAGTAACAGATGATCATCAGATTTTTTTCTGCAGTAATTTAGAAAGCCAATCTCGGTGTGTTGATTTCGATTTATGAGTTTCAAAGTGCTGGGTTATTTTATTGAGAACCGCAAGGTTCTTGTAATAGGCTTTTGCCTCCTTCGCGGGATAACCAAATAAGTCACTTTTCTCTGGAAAAGAATGACTTACGCCAGATTTGGCTTTAATTACTGAGTAGCTGCCAATGGTGACGTGCCCAGCAGTACCCGCTTGGCCGTGAACCACGACGTGATCACCAAGAGTGGTATGCCCTGCAAATCCAGATTGTGAGATGAGCAGACAATGTTTACCTATTTGGCAGTCATGCCCAATTTGGATTTGGTTATCGATCTTGGTTCCTTGGCCAATAACGGTATCGCCGAGTGTTCCTCTATCAATGGTATTATTGCAACCAATTTCTACGTCGTCGTGAATAACTACTCTGCCGATGCTTTCAACGCGTTGGTAGGCTCCATCTTTCACTGCCATATATTCAAAACTGAAATTGCCAATAGAGTTATTAGAATCGATAGTGACATTATTTCCAATAATTGTGCCTTCTTTGATCACTGTATTAGCATGAATAGCGACGTTATTACCGATAGTCACACCATTCATAATCTTCACACCAGGCATGAAATGGCAGTTTTCACCAATTTGACAATGTTTTCCAATATAGACATCGTCGATGGTTGCGGTGTTCCCTTGATCAAATAATTGATACATCTGTACTTTATAATAACGCAGCAGTTTGTTGAGAGTATTTGCATCTAAATGTTCAATAATAATTTTGGTTTTGACAGTGCTGCTACAAATCGCGGCCGGACCAATTAAAACATCTGCTGTAGTTTCAGAAATTGAATGTATGTCTTTTTTAGAAAAAACAATCGCTAATCCGCCAGCTATCTGTGGCGCATTTACTGGTCGAATTGTATCAATCGATATAGACGCATCACCTTCAATTTTACCGGAGATCAACTGCGCAATTTCTGAAACATGGATCATTTTAGCCTCTTTGAATGGATTAGAAACGATATAGAGCTTGGAGATAAACAGTGTGCTGTGTTAGCTCGCTTTCATTTTTTGCTTCCCAACCCGCCAGTTTACTTTTTTCTTCTACTTCATTAGCAAATTCGTATTCTCCTTTAACTAACCAGCTGTCACCTACAGCTTGTTCATAGCCTAAAGTGGCTTTACGAATATCTTTGAAGTAGTCAACATTAGCGTTCCCACCACCGCTGTTGCTGGCATTATTGGTTTCATTGTCACCGAGACGAGCTCTTACATAGAGCGTGCCTGCGTCATCAAAACTATATTGTACGACGGGCTCAATATATTTCTCGGTAAAATCACTGATCTCATTGATATTTCCGTTAGATTGGTAATCTTCATTATCTTTGATTTGGTAGTACATTTCCAAGCCAAGTTCCCAGTTACCAAACCGTTTATAGGGTCTGAATAAAATGCTATACCCAGTTTCTGTTCGTTCACCCCATTCGCTTTTATCTTCTTTGCTATAGAGATACTCCAAATTTGAATAAAAACCCCAACTGTATTCATTATTCCAGTAGGTCAAATAAGGTCGTAAACTGTGTTCTGCTAAATTTTTACGTAAACCACTTACATAAGGTGAATAAACTTTGCTGTCTGTATATTCCAATTCATAAATTAGGCCTGTCGCCCAACCGTTACTTAAGTCGTAACCCTTATTGAGTGAAAATAGATGCTTTAATCCATCTTCATTTTCGTGGTAACTGCCCTCATGTTGCTCTCTATTTTCTATTTTAAGGGCATACAAAGCGGTCATGTTCCATTTGGCATTGTTGTAGTACACGCCAAAGGCTTCATGGGTGGTCGTTTTTTCCTTTTTATCTATGCCAGTAAAGCCATTGGTAATTTTGTCTTCGTATTCAAGAGAAGTTCCTACATGGCCTCCAAACTGAAGCGCTTGGTCAAAAAAGCTATCTTCAGGGTTTAAACCATGCTCACTGGCAGCGAAAGCGGGAGTAGAAACAGCGATTGCTGTTGCTACGGATATAGCAAGTAACGTTCTTTTCACGACAGGTCCTTATCAACCTATTTAAGGTTGTAAATCGTAGTTATAATATAGATGAATATTTAGTAGTTCACTTTGAACGCCTAAATATTGTTCTGCATATTAATAAATTTTTCCTCCTAAGCATTCTGTAAGTGAGAAGTCGGTCACTTTTAATTGCTTATTATAGAGATTTCGATCACGAATTTACTTCTTTGCCGATTGATTTAAAGGAGGTTTTTACGCGTTTTTGCCTTGTGGCTCTACTTGGTGACGTGTTGTTTAGGTTTTTGTATATGCCCATTTAAGTGTTTTTAAATAAGGTTTGGTGATTGAAATCACAATTTACTGTGGTATGAAGATGATAGTGGTTGACTTAAAATCGGCGACATTTAACCTAGTAGTATCTTTTGTACTACCATTGGTGTTGATATGAGAAATAGATGGATGAAAACAGTATTGGCTGCAACTTTGATTTGCTCAGCTTCTATTGTTTCTGCTGAGACGATTACGCCGGAAATAGACTCTGAATTATTGATTTGGACAGATAACACGACGCTCGACTATATGAAATATGCCGCTGACCAATTCAATCAAAATTTTGGTTACAAAGTTAAATTTACATTTCGTGGTTTAGCTCCGATAGACGCTGCATCGCGAATGATTCAAGACGGCGGATCCGCACGCGTTGCGGATGTGGCAGAAATAGAGCATGACTTATTAGGAAGGTTAGTCGTTGCCGGTGGGGCGATGGAAAACTTAGTTTCAGCTGATCGTATGAAACGTAACTTTATGCCAAATGCTGTTTCCGCAATGCAGTATGACGGAAACAGTTATGGTTTCCCTGTCAGTTATGCGACGTTGGCGCTTTTTTATAACAAGGATTTATTACCTGAAGCACCCAAAACATTTGAAGCTCTGATTCGTTATGGCGAGATATTTAATAATGTAAAAGAGAACAAATACGCTTTATTGTGGGATGTGCAAAATTATTATGAATCTCGAATGTTTTTAACCCTTTATGGCGCTTATGAATTTGGGAATAAAGGGACAGATGCTAAAGATATCGGGATCAATTCTGAATTAGCGCAAAAAGGTCTTTTGGCCATGAAAACATTGCAAGCGGCTAATAGTTCAAACCCGATTGATATGCGTAACCCGCAAGTTCGCCGTGGTTTATTTTCCGAGGGTAAAGTGGCCGCAATTATTGATGGTCCTTGGGCAATTCAAGGCTATGCCGCGAGCGGCGTAAACTATGGGGTCATGCCGATTCCCACTCTAGAAGGTCAGCAATTACGTACTTTTTCAACAGTTAGGCTTGCAGTGGTATCGACATACAGTGAATACCCAAAAGCAGCGCAACTGTTTGCTGATTACATTGCGTCTGACAAGATGCTGATGAAGCGATATGAGATGACGAAATCCATTCCACCCGTTCAATCGTTAATGGAAGAGATCATTGTCGATGCAGATGAAGCCACTTACGCCATCATCGCTCAGGGATTCTATTCCGATGCGATGCCATCGATTCCTGAAATGGGTTATTTGTGGTCTCCCATGGCCAGTGCTATCACCGCAATGTGGGTAAATGGTAAAGAGCCAAAGTCAGTGCTGGACCATGCTCGAGCAATAATTGAAGAGCAGATTGCATTTCAGGAGTAAGCATGTTGTTAGCCAAAACTCAAAATAGACTCCATTTCCTCAGTTCAATGTTGATCATGGGTACAACGCAACTTGCACATAAACATTGGGTGAAAGGCATCTTTCTTTTTACGGTTAATGTGTTGTTTTTGTTTGCGCTGCCTAACCTTATTTTGGCGCTCAACGGCTTGGTTTCTTTAGGCGATGTGGTACAAGTTCGGCAAGGTTTTCAAGTTATCCAAGGCGATAACTCCATTTATATGTTGGTGGAAGGTGTTATTGCTGTCATTCTGATGCTCTGTTTCATTACTACCTATATTCTGAACGTCAAAGATGCTCAATCTTGTACATTGTGTAAGCTGAATATTCGTGGGCAAATTCAATCCATTTATAATAAACATTTTGCATTCATCGTACTTTCTCCCGCTTTGATAGTGACTATTGCGTTTATTATTCTGCCTATCGCAATTACGGTACTGGTTTCATTTACGAACTATTCAGCACCTCATCATATCCCCCCTAAGAATTTAGTGGACTGGGTAGGGTTAAGAAATTTTTGGACATTGTTTGAGCTGAAAATTTGGTCAAATACATTTTTTGGTGTTGCTTTATGGACGGTTGGATGGGCAGTCGCTGCAACAATTTGTACTTGCGGTTTTGGCTTCTTGCTCGCTCTCGCCTTAGAGAATCGGAACATTCAAGCGAAAAAACTCTGGCGGTTTGTCTTTATTCTCCCTTATGCCATTCCCGCATTTGTTACCTTACTAATGTTTCGCTTATTACTGAATGGAATTGGCCCGGTAAACGCCACTTTAAATAGTTGGGGATTCGATTCTATTGCATTTTTATCTGATCCATTTACCGCCAAGATAACAGTAATTGCCGTCAGTGTCTGGGTTGGGGCGCCTTATTTTATGCTGTTGATTGCTGGGGCATTGACCAACATTCCTCGTGATCTCTATGAAGCCAGTGAAGTCGATGGGGCAAGTAAATTCCAGCAGTTTCAAGAGATAACGTTGCCGATGGTATTGCACCAAGTCGCCCCCTCACTAGTCATGACATTTGCTCATAACTTCAATAATTTTGGAGCGATATTCTTGTTGACTGAAGGCGGGCCGATCAATCCTGAATACCGTTTTGCTGGACATACCGATATTTTGATCACTTGGATTTACAAATTGACCTTGGACTTCCAGCAATACCAGATTGCTTCTGTTATTTCGATTGTAATCTTCCTATTCCTGTCCGTAATTGCTATTTGGCAGTTCCGCAGAATGAAATCCTTTAAAGATGATGTGGGGATGTAACGATGAATCGACTTGCTGAAAAACTAGGGACGCTATTGGTCTATCTGTTCTTGTTACTGAATGCTTTGTTAGTGTTAGGGCCGGTTGCCTGGACTATCCTCGCATCGTTTAAGCGTGGCAATAATCTCTTTAGTACTTCATTTAGTGATATTACGTTTACGCTGGACCATTATCGTGCGTTATTTACTGATACACCTTATTTAGATTGGTATATCAATACATTGATATTAGCCACCGCCAATATGGGAATCTCACTCATTGTGGTCACTATGACGGCTTATGTTTTTTCTCGTTATCGATTTAAAGGTAAACGTAATGTGATGATGGGGATTTTAGTGCTGCAAATGTTCCCCGCATTTTTATCGATGACGGCAATTTACATTCTATTATCAAAAATGAACTTAATTGACACTTATGCAGGATTACTGTTTGTGTATGTAACCGGGTCGTTACCATTTATGACTTGGCTCGTGAAAGGGTATTTTGATGCGTTACCAACCTCATTAGATGAAGCGGCAAAAATTGATGGAGCAGGGCACATGACGATTTTTCTAGAAATTATTCTGCCATTAGCCCGCCCCATTTTAGTATTCGTTGCTTTGGTATCATTCACGGGGCCTTGGATGGATTTCATTTTGCCGACGTTGATTTTGCGTAGTGAAGAAAAAATGACCTTAGCCATTGGGATCTTCAGTTGGATTTCATCAAACTCAGCCGAGAACTTTACGCTGTTTGCCGCAGGATCTTTATTGGTAGCGATACCTATCACGTTGCTTTTCATAGTAACTCAAAAACACATCACCACGGGCCTTGTTAGCGGCGCGGTAAAAGAATAATTCTTAGGTACATTTAGTATGATCACAAAAAGTTCACTGATGCATTCCGCAAAGAGTGCAGATAGCTACGCTTATGACAATGCAACTTTACATATTCGTTTCCGTACGGCCAAAGGAGAAGTGGATAATGTTTCCTTGTGGATTGGTGACCCATATCACTGGGCTGAAGGTGGTTTAGACGGCGGTAACTTAGACGGCAGTGATGCACATGGTTGGGTTGGCGGTAACACGGTGCCTATGTTATTTGAGGGACAAACGGAGTATCACGACCATTGGTTTGCACAGTTTCAGCCACCGAAACGTCGAAGTCGTTATGGCTTCATTCTTCATGGTCGTGAAGGTGAAAAACTGCTGTTTGGAGAAAAGCGATGTGTTGATATCCGTGATCCTAATATTGCGGAAATGGAATTAAGTAACTTGAGCAATTTTTTCTGTTTCCCGTACCTTAATCCGCGAGATGTGTTACGCACGCCAAATTGGGTCAAAGAAACTATTTGGTATCAAATTTTTCCTGAACGTTTCCATAATGGAATGCCGGATATTTCTCCTTGCGATGTTCAGCCGTGGGGTAGCCAGCCTAGTTCGCATAACTTTATGGGGGGCGACCTATGGGGTGTGATTGAAAAACTGGATTATCTCCAAGAACTGGGGGTGAATGGGTTGTATTTTTGTCCAGTATTTACTGCCAATGCGAATCACAAATACGACACTGTTGATTATTTTAATGTGGATCCACATTTTGGTGGTAATGAGGCATTTCGGGCTTTGGTTAAAGAAGCACATCGCCGCAATATGAAAGTGATGTTAGATGCAGTGTTTAACCACATTGGTGATCAGCACCCATTTTGGCTGGATGTGGTGAAAAATGGAGCTCTGTCGCGTTACGCAGATTGGTTTTGGATTAACCGCTTCCCAGTCTATCCAGATACGCCGAAAGAAGAGTGGGATTTTTGGGATTTCAATTACGAAACGTTTGGCAATGTGATCGAAATGCCCAAATTGAATACCGAAAACGAACAATGTCGCCAGTATCTGTTGAGTGTGGCACGACATTGGGTTGAAGAATTTGACATTGATGGTTGGCGCTTAGACGTTGCAAACGAAGTCGATCATGAGTTTTGGCGGGATTTTCGTCGCACGGTGAAAAGTATAAAACCTGATTGCTACATTTTGGGCGAGATTTGGCACGAGGGTATGCCTTGGTTACGTGGCGATCAATACGATTCTTTAATGAATTACCCACTGACTCAGGCCACTACGGATTATTTTGCACTGCAGGCTTATGATAAAGAAACCTTCATGTATGCAGTGACTCGTTCATATCTTGCGTATCCTAAAAACGTCAACGAAGTGATGTTTAATTTACTAGAAAGCCATGATACGACTCGTTTACTTAGCTTATGTGCCAATGATAAGCATAAAGCTAAGCTAGCCTATTTATTCATGTTCACGCAGGTTGGTTCACCTTGTATTTACTATGGTGGAGAAATAGGGATGGATGGGCGTAAAGGTATGGGTAGAGAAGATAATCGGAAGTGTATGATTTGGGATGAATCTGAACAAGATCTCGATTTCAAAGCCTTTATTCAGTGGCTTATTGAATTGCGTAAAAATCATCCACACTGGAATGAACCTTCACTTAATTGGTATACCGTCGAGCATCCTTCCGTGTTGGCCTATTCCCGAGGTGAGCAAACGTTTTTTATTAATAACAGTGATAGTGCTATTTCGTTTATGTGGCAAGAGCAGCCTATGCATTTAACCGCTTTCGGTTTTAACATCTTGGGCTTAGGCACCGCTTAGGCTTGGTGGTGATAAGCTTAGTTTACCCTGAATCTCAATAGATTCGTCTACATTCACTGCGTAAGGAGTGATAATCTCTATACCTATCCAATTTGAGGTTTTTCGTTGGGTTTGCTCGTGATCTTTTTTCACTTGTTAGCTATCGGCAGCCTCAAATGGTGTAGGTACATTTAGGAATTCAACTGTGAATAAAAAGCGAGGAGAACCTGTGACTGAACTGGTAACGAAATTGATGGGGTTTGGATTTACTAAGACAGACGCATTGGTTTACATCAATTTACTTAAAAATGGTCGAGCAAGCGGCTATAAGATTGCCAAAGATATCTCTTTGTCCCGCTCATCGGTTTATTCTTCAATCGATAATTTATACAAAAATGGTTGTATTTTTATGTCGGATGGAGACACAAAAGAGTATGAAGCGAAATCGCCCGAACTCATTTTCAGCCAAATAGAAAGACAGACGATCGACAATATTCAGATCCTTAAAAAAGAGCTATCGCGCATGATGCTCCAAGAGGAGAAAGAGTTTATTTATAACGTGACGGGTTTTGAAAACCTCATTCAAAAAGCGAGAGAGATGCTGGCACTCGCGCAGGTGGAGGTGTACCTAAATACTGACTTTCATCTAGAGCTATTAGAAAAAGAAATTTGTGATGCTATCGAAAGAGGTGTTCGTGTCATTACCTTTTCCTTTAATAAATTATCGGTACCACATCCTAAAGTGGAGCTATATTCTCGCTCCGACCAGCAGGAGCAACGTTATCCCTCGCATCGTTTTATGTTGGTTGTGGATATGAAACAAGCAGTAATGTTTTCTCATCGTCAAGAAGCGTTGGGTCTGTATTCTAATAATCGTCTGTTGGTCAAAATGATTGCAGAGCATATACATAGCGATATTTATCTCACCGAATATGAAAAACTAGCTCCAGAAAAGCGCTGTCGTATCGGTACGATTCATGAGCTTGATAATGATATGGTTCATGATGATAGTGGGAGCTTCACCCAATAAAAGGGACTGATTTTGCAGAAGATTGACGCATAGCATCAAGTTCAGGATTAGGCTGCCGTTAGTATCGCTGTGGGTTCGAATAGTGAGTAAAAATGACATTCGGAGATTTCAACTATAATTAACGAACAATTAAAGCGTGGCGCGCCGAACAAGGTTGCGCACAACAAGAAAGGAATGAGCAGCAAGATGAAAAAAATGCTGATGTTTCTATTATTGCTGCTTGGGCTGGCGGGTGCAGGCGCTGGCTATTACTTTCTTTATTATCTTCCCGAGCAAGAAGTACTGCAGGCCGATTCGTCGAGTTCGAACGATGAAGAACAAGTGCCAACGGATGAGCCTTCCCCTAAAACGACTTTGCCAGCAAAGCCACTCGTTAATGATTTATATGTCGATTTAGCAAGGCTCGGAGTAAGAGAAAAGCCCGATGCACAAGCGTTTATTGAGCGGGTTCTATACCGTGGTGATAAGGTGAAAATCTTGGAACGTAAATCGGGTTTTGGCCGTATTACCGATTATTTTGTCTATGAGGAAAACGGGCCTGAAGTTGCGGAGTGGATACCTCTGGATGGTTTAGTGGAACAAGCCCCGCTGATCACAGCAGAGGAGCGCCGTAAAACGGTCACGCAGTACATTGCGAATTCGGATGATTTTAAACTCTATGAAACGGCTTTTGTGCAGAAAACCGATGAGTTGCTGAAAAATGAAACCTGCGTACCAGAAGATTTTGAAGAGCTTGGTGGCTGGGTAAAGTCGCTCAAATATCAAGAACGTGAGGTTTATTTTGTGTATTGTGGTGGCCGCAAGTTAGCCAACAAAATTTACTTTGATATACAAAGCAAAGAAATATTTTACGCTTCTCATTAGCTAAAGTGGTAAGAGCATTTAGATCTTTTTACTTGAGGCTTATGGTTGCCAGGAATATGATGCTTGCTTGCTTGCTTGCTTGCTTGCTTGCTTGCTTGAGTTGAGAGGAATGATTTTTTCATGCATTGGCACTTTATTAAATATGTCTGGTTTACGCTTCTCGCGGTGGTTCTGCCTTCGCAAGCGTTCGGCTATTTAATTGAAAGTGAAACGCACAGCCACGCTGAACCTAAAGTCATCCCACAATATGGTGAAAAAACCTCGCTCACGGCGATTGTTCATCAGCAAACATTGCCTCAAGCTATTGCTATTCAACAACCTATCTCTGATCAACAATCAATATCTGATCAACAAGATAAACAAACGGCTCCACCCGTATCAAAATCGCTTCACTCAGACACTTCTGCTGCAATCGTTACCGCATCTCGTTGGGGGGTAACTTCCCGAGTTGTTGAATACGATGGTCCCACTTTTGTCGATAACACGCCCAATTACGATGTCACCGTCGCTCCCTTTAGGCTTTATCTTTTTCCTGTCGCTGAGTTGGCGGCATGGCAAGCTCGCCCCTACAGTTCTAACCACAGAATTTCTGGTTGGAAAGAAACCAATGCCATGTATGTGGCGTTAAATAGCCAGTACTGATCCTTCTTACTTTATATCAAGTGACAAAGTCACTCGCTTGTTCATTTAACTTGTTTATTTAAAGTAATAACAACTCAGCTTTGCTGAGAGGATTGGTATGAAAAAAACACAAAATAAAAAGGCGTCAGTACGTCTTATTAATCACTATTCTGCGTGGAAGTATATCGTATTGGCCGCCACTTTGGTTGTGCTTGCCTTGAGCGCTATACCCACATGGTATGGTGAACAGCCGTCGATCCAACTGCAAGTCTCAGCTAAAAATGAGACGCTTAATTCAGTCGTGGAATTGACTCATCTACTCGAAAAAAACGATATTGCGGTACAAAACATACAGCAGCAAGGTGGGAAAACGACCTTAGTCTTTGCTGATGAAGTCCAGCAAACGCACGCCAGAGAATTACTCGATGGCATGATTGAAAAAGAAGACAGTATTACGTTCTCTTACGTTTCGGTTGCACCAACATGGTTGACAAATTTAGGTTTTAACCCGATTAAACTAGGATTGGACCTGCGTGGTGGTGTGCAATTTTTGCTGAACGTTGACGTGGATAAAGCGTTCCAAGAGCAACGTGACAGCATGATCGATACCGTGAAAGATAAGCTGCGTGACGAGCGTCTTCGCAGCGTGAAAGTTAGCTCTGAAGGTATTGATGGCTTCAAAGTAATGAGCAATTCAGCGGAAGATCTCAATAAAATCAATGCATTTCTTAAAGAGACTTACTCAGGGTGGGATATTCAACGCTCTTCTGATCAACTGCTGATCAAGCCTTCAAAACAGAATCGAGTCGATTTCCAATCAACGACGCTGCAACAGAACCTCAAGATTATGCGTGATCGCATTGAAGAGCTGGGCATCACTGAAGCCATGGTTCAGCGCCAAGGCGAGCACAGCATTCGTATCGAATTACCGGGCGTGCAAGACCCATCACAAGCGAAAAACGTGATTGGTGCGACGGCAAGCCTTGCTTTTTATGAGGCGAAATCACCCAGCGAAGCGTTTACGTCGCAAGACATTGTGCTAAAAGATGAAAATGGCCGCAATGTTGTACTTACTAAACGCCCTGTATTAACCGGCGATCACATTGTTAATGCGCGCGCAGGTATTGACCAAGTGGGAATGTCTGAGGTCAACATCTCGCTTGACCACGCGGGTGGCAAAATCATGAGTGATTTTTCATCCAAGCATATCGGTAAGCCGATGGCGACCGTGTACCGTGAATACACCACCAATGCTCGTGGCGAAACAGAGCGTAGCGAAAAAGTGATCAGTGTTGCGACCATTCAATCGCAGCTGGGTAGCCAATTTAGAATCACTGGTGCAGGTTCGATGGAAGAAGCACAGCAGCTGGCTTTATTGCTGCGCGCTGGTTCATTAACCGCGCCTGTGACTATCGTAGAGGAGCGTACCATCGGCGCTTCATTGGGCGCAGAAAACATTCAAAATGGTTTTGCCGCATTAGCCTTAGGTATGGCATTAACGCTGACTTTTATGGCGCTTTGGTATCGCCGTTTAGGTTGGGTGGCGAACGCGGCGTTGCTGTTTAACATGGTGTGTCTCATTGGTCTGATTGCCTTATTGCCGGGTGCTGTGCTGACCTTGCCGGGGATTGCAGGTCTGGTTTTGACGGTTGGCATGGCTGTCGATACCAACGTGCTGATTTTTGAACGTATCAAAGACAAAATTGCAGAAGGACGTAATTTCGCCCAAGCGATTGATTCTGGGTTTAGCAGCGCCTTTAGCACCATTCTTGACGCCAACGTCACCACTATGATCACCGCCGTGATTCTGTATTCGATCGGTAATGGTCCAATCCAAGGCTTTGCCCTGACTTTAGGGCTCGGCATTATGACCAGTATGTTCAGCGGTGTATTTGCTTCGCGTGCGGTTATCAATCTCATTTGGGGACGAGATGCTCGTCGTGATGTAAGGGTATAAACATGATTGATTATTTGAAAAACCATATTCGTCCAATTCGTTACATCACGAGCGTACTCTCTGTGACATTGATGCTGATCTCATTAGTGGCGTTTGGTGTGAAAGGCCTCAACATGGGTTTGGATTTTACTGGTGGGATGGTCACCGAAGTCACGGTCGATAAAACCCTCACCAACAAAGAGTTACTGCAAGCGTTGAAACCTACATTAGGAGATTCAACGATGCTCACCAAAGCAGGTGAAGAAGGACGTTGGGTTATCCGCTACGCGCTTCCTGAAAGCGATCAAGAGACGCCTAACATTCCCACTTTGCTCAGCGACGTCTCTGAACATGTGACGGTGGTGAGCAACAGTATGGTCGGCTCGCAAGTGGGACAAGATCTGGTGGAGCAAGGTAGTTTAGCGTTGATGATCTGCTTACTGTGTATCTTAGGTTACTTGTGTTTCCGCTTTGAATGGCGTTTAGCGAGCGGCTCGTTGTTGGCCTTGCTGCATGACGTTATTTTAGTGCTCGGTTTCTTTGCCCTGACACAGATGGAGTTCAACCTAACCGTGTTTGCGGCGGTACTGGCGGTATTAGGTTATTCATTGAACGACTCTATTATCATTGCCGACCGCATTCGTGAATTGCTTGTGGCTAAGCAAAGCACGCCAACCAAAGAGATTACCGACCAAGCCGTGATTGCGACTTTCTCACGCACTATGGTGACTTCGGGTACGACATTACTCACCGTTTCCGCATTGTGGTTAATGGGCGGGGAGCCGCTTGAAGGGTTTGCTATTGCAATGTTCATCGGTATTATTTCTGGAACTTGGTCTTCAATCTCAATCGGGACTGTGTTACCAGAGTGGTTGAAACTTGAACCTAAACATTACTTGCCCGTAGTGGTGGATTCCGCGCCTTAGTATTTCTGCGCATGTTATTTAAAGTGAAGCAAAAAAATCCGCCTTATGCACAGGCGGATTTTTATTTATAGTTCTTTATCTTTACTCAATGACAGCAACCAAAGTGAAACGGCGGCAACCACCGCAAAGCCGCCGAAGATAATAACAGGCATCGCGCTGTAACCAAGAATATGCCAAATCACCGATTCTAATGTACTCATGGGTTAATTCTCCTATTGCCAGCCTTCAACGCCTTGCATGTCTGGCAGTTTATGTGCAATACCTTTATGGCAATCGACACAGGTTTTTTCACCACTAGCAAGGGCGGTAGAGTGCTGTTTGGCACTGCGTGGACCTTGCTCTGAAAAATCCATGTATTCGAACTCATGGCAGTTGCGGCACTCTAATGAGTCATTATTTTTCAATCGTGACCACTCACGCTCCGCGAGATGTGCTCGACGTGCTTGAAACTTTTCGGGTGTGCTAATGGTGCCTAATACCACATGAGCAAACAACTCTTTGGAGGCTTGCACTTTGCGGATAATCTTGTCTGTCCACTCATGGGGAACATGGCAGTCAGAGCAGATAGCACGTACGCCGGAACGGTTAGAATAGTGAATCGTCTCTTGGATCTCAGCCACAATCGGTGCATGACAGCCTGAGCAGAATTCTTCTGAGTTTGTTGCTTCCATACCGGTGTTAAATGCGCCCCAAAATAGCAGACCACCTGCAAACCCCATGAACAATACGATGCCAACGGCCGCTTTACTTGGGCTTGTGAGCCTTTTCCAAAACGCTTTTAATAATTTCATAAATAGCCTCTTAAGTTATTATCTGGCTACGATTAGCGAAGTGAATCAACGGATTTGAACTCATTTTCCACCAAAGGCTTCGCAATGGCTTGCGGTACATGGCACTGTAAACAGAAATAACGGCGCGGTGAGACGTCAGCTAGCACCGCATCTTCACGGTTAACATAGTGGGTCACACTGATTTTGGTTGCGCCCATCTCTTTGGCATTTTTCCAACTGTGACAAGCAAGGCACTTATTGGCGTTTAGCGACACTTCGTAGCCACGAATGTTATGCGGGATCAAAGGTGGCTGATAGACGTATTCGCTTTCAAGCGCTTGATCTCTTGGGTACTTCTTAAAGTCGTCTGCAGGACGAGTCTCTTCAAGTTGCGTTGCGCCACGCAGCGATTCCAGCCCGCCGTTGCCGCCGGGGTTATTCAGTTCCGCCTGTACCGTTTGGCCAAATAAAGCCCCAAAAGATAAAAGGGCGATCAGTAGTTTTTTCATCTTAAATTCTCCGCCTAATGGCTCATTCTAAGATCGGCTCCCCACAGGGCAGCCGATGCATTCATTAACTGGCTTACGCTACTTTAGTGATTTTTACCGGACATTTTTTGAAGTCTGTCTGCTTCGACAGTGGGTCCGTGGCATCTAAAATCAGCTTGTTAATCAAAATGCGAGCATCAAAGAATGGGATAAAGACTAAACCATGCGGTGGACGATTTCGGCCGCGCGTTTCCACACGAACACGAACTTCGCCGCGTTTGTTGGAAATCAATACTTCATCACCACGTCGTAACCCACGCGCTTTGGCGTCATCTGGGTGGATGTAACAGAGCGCATCGGGTACGGCTTTATAAAGTTCAGGCACGCGCCGCGTCATAGTGCCGGTGTGCCAGTGTTCTAACACGCGGCCCGTACACAGCCACATATCAAATTCGGCATCAGGTGATTCCGGTGGAGCTTCATAAGGAGCGGAGATGATCCACGCTTTACCATCCGGTTTGCCGTAGAAATCCCAATCAGATCCTTTTTTCGCATAAGGGTCAGAGCCTTCTTTAAAGCGCCATAACGTTTCTTTGCCATCCACAACCGGCCAACGTAAGCCGCGAACGTTATGGTAGGTATCATAAGGAGCTAAGTCGTGGCCGTGACCGCGTCCGAAGCTGGCGTACTCTTCAAATAACCCTTTTTGTACATAGAAACCGAAGTGATGTGCGTCGTCGTTCAGTTCACGCGCTTCTTCAAGCGGGAATTGGTCAACCTGTCCGTTTCTGAACAGCACATCAAACAGGGTTTTACCGCGATATTGTGGCGCTTTGGCGAGCAATTCTTCTGGCCACACTTCTTCCATTTTGAAGCGTTTAGAGAACTCCATCACTTGCCATGAGTCTGATTTTGCTTCGCCCACAGTACCAACTTGTTGATACCAAGCTTGAGTGCGGCGTTCAGCATTGCCGTAAGCGCCTTCTTTTTCCACCCACATTGCGGTAGGGAGCACTAAGTCGGCCGCTTGCGCTGTGGCTGTTGGATACGGGTCAGACACGACGATAAAGTTTTCTGGGTTGCGGTAACCCGGTAAACGTTCTTCGTTAATATTCGGGCCTGCTTGCATGTTGTTATTACACTGCACCCAATAAGCGTTGAGTTTGCCATCTTTGAGCATTCGGTCTTGCTGTACGGCGTGAAAGCCCGGTTTTTCAGGAATGGTGCCTTGCGGAAGCTTCCATGTTTTTTCAGCAATCGCGCGATGTTTGGGGTTTGCCACCACCATGTCAGCAGGCAAGCGATGAGAAAAGGTTCCGACTTCACGTGCTGTGCCGCAAGCGGATGGCTGGCCTGTTAATGAAAATGGACTGTTGCCAGGTGTGGCAATTTTGCCCGTCAGTAAGTGCAGGTTGTAGACCAAACTTTGCATCCAAACACCGCGAGTATGTTGGTTCATGCCCATAGTCCACAATGACATCACTTTGGTGTTAGGGTCAGCGTACTGTTTTGCAAGCGCGATCAGTTTATCTTCGGCAACGCCTGACATTTGCGCGGCTTTTTCAACCGTATAAGGTGCAACCGAGGCTTTATAAGCTTCAAAGTCAATCGCAGTAACATCACCGGAGTTGGCATTTTTCGCTTTAACTTGCAATGGGTGCTCGTCACGCAGGCCATAACCAATATCCGTAGTCGCTTGTTTGAAGTGGGTATGTTTATTGACGAAATCCCAGTTCACCGCATTGTTTTGAATGATGTAGTTGGCGATGAAGTTGGCGATGGCAAGGTCACTTTGTGGGTGGAAAATGTAACCGTGGTCGGCCAGCTCAAACGAACGATGATAATAAGTCGAAAGGACATTTACTTTAACGTGTGGGTGACTTAAACGGCGATCGGTAATACGAGTCCAAAGAACCGGGTGCATTTCGGCCATGTTTGAACCCCAAAGCACAAAGGCATCAGCGTGTTCAAAATCATCATAGCAGCCCATCGGTTCATCAATACCAAAGGTGCGCATAAATCCAACAACGGCTGAAGCCATACAGTGGCGAGCGTTTGGATCAATGTTATTAGAGCGAAAACCCGCTTTCATTAGTTTAACGGCGGCGTAACCTTCCATCACGGTCCATTGGCCTGAACCGAACATGCCAACACTGGTTGGCCCTTTCGCTTTTAGAGCTTGTTTCCACTTTTCAGCCATCACATCGAAAGCCTGATCCCACGACACTGGCGTGAATTCTCCATCTTTATGATATTGACCATCTTTCATGCGCAGCAGTGGCTGTGTTAAGCGATCTTTGCCATACATGATTTTTGAAAGGAAGTAGCCTTTAATACAGTTCAACCCTTTGTTGACAGGCGCTTCAGGGTCACCTTGTGTGGCAACCACTTTGCCGTTTTGAGTACCGATTAATACTGAACAGCCCGTACCGCAGAAACGACAAGGCGCTTTATCCCAAGTGATTTTTGTTTGGTCTGAGCTGGCAATCAAGTTTGTTGCGCTGGCGGGTAGAGTAATACCAGCGATAGCGGCTGCGGATGCGGCTGCGTTTGCTTTCACAAACGCGCGTCTTGTCATTTTCATACGTCATCCTCAATGTGGGAATGTTGTGTTCCAGTGTTGGTATCCGTGTCATCCAGCCCACTTTCTATTTGGTGATAAACCAAAGCGGTGCTGAGAACATGTGGTAAGTTGTTAATCGCATCGATGGTGTCAGTAACGAAGCCTTGATTTTCCGTTTCCAAAACGACGATCATTTTCCCTTCGTTGCTTTGGCCATACACTTCGGCGTTCTCAAACGATTCGATTGTCGCTTTGAGCGCTGCTAAATGTTCAGGTACGACGTGAACGATCAAACTTGAAATATGTACTTCATTGAGTGACATGTTTATCTCTCATTATTATTAATATTGCTCACACGGATGGCTGAGGTTGGACAGATGGAAACGCACGCGCCACATCCGTTACAGGCATCAATATCGACATTCGGTTGCGCCACTTTTCCGATCACTAAATTGAACGTTATAGCGCTGACTTCACATGACTCAGCGCAGCTACGACACTCCACATTGCGTTTAGCCAAGCAGCTTTCTTCGAGCTTTGCTTTAGCCAGCCACGGTTGTGTTGAGCGCGGTGCGAAAATTGGCTCTGGGCAGCTCTGCGCGCACTGATAACAAAAGGTGCACTCATCAATATGAAAATCTATGGTTGGGAAGCCGCCATCACCTAAGGTGATGATCTTTGTCTCGCACGCGTCTAGGCAGCGGCCGCAGCGAGTGCACTCATCTGAAAAGGAGAGGGGGTGAGCAATCCAAGGCAAGCGGACAATGGTGTCATCGACCTGATTACGAGAAAAAAAACGCCTTTTCGAGAGATCAACCAAAGTGCATTCCTGTATTTGTTAACAAATCTTCATTTATCCATACACAAATTGTAGTTTTTGTCCTATTTCTATAAATACCCCCAAGGAGGTAATTGGCTAGGCATGTTGTTTTAGATCAATAAATTCAAGCGCGAGTGATCACATATTGAATGGCTTTAACGACAGCGGCGCCCAATCAGATACAATAGGCAAGGAGAGGTTCACGGAGAGATGTTTTGAGAAAACGATCCAAACAGTCGGTCACCAGCACCATTGCCAAAGCCATGGTGTCGATTTTACTGTTATCGGTTGCCATCACAGGCTACGCCATTTTTACACTCGCTTCCTCACTCAATGATGCGGAAGCGGTGAACGTTGCTGGTTCAATGCGTATGCAAAGCTATCGATTGGCACATGATATTCAAAGTAACTCGGTGGATTATTCATCTCACATTTATCTTTTTGAACGTTCGCTTTATTCAGCATCAATGAAAGCATTACAGCGTTGGCCTGTGCCAAACGACATCACCAAAGATTATTATCAGTTGATCATTCGTTGGCACGAACTGAAAAGCTTGTTAAATAGCGAGAACAAAGACCGCTATCTTGATGAGGTAGCGAAATTTGTCAGCCAAATCGACCGTTTTGTCTTTAAGTTGCAGCACTTCTCAGAACAAAAGCTGATCCAACTGGCTTGGTTTGGCGGCATGGGGTTGGGTGGTGTGTTGTGTATCTCATTGTTTGTGGTGCATTTTATTCGTAAGGAAGTGGTGGGGCCATTGCGTTCGCTAGTGACCGCCAGTGAGCAGATCCAAAACCGTTCATTTGATGTATCGCTCAATGTCACCAGCCATAATGAAATGGGGATCTTAACCCGCACGTTTAATAAAATGGCCACCGACCTTGGTAAGCTGTACCTCGGTTTGGAGCAAGCGGTGAATGAGAAAACCCATAAGTTGCAAAATGCCAACCAAGCACTGCAAGTGTTGTATGACTGCTCGCAAGAGTTAACCGCATCGCGCATTAGCCAAGATAATTTCCAAGCGATTTTGCAACACTTGGTTACCATTGAAGGGGTCACATTTGCCCAGTTAGAAATTGGTGATGACGCGGGTAAAAGTACGCGCTTATCCGAAGGTGAGAGCAATGGGTTCTCCCTTTCTCCGCTTTTACTGAGCTTAGATGGGATGCAACTGGGTTACTTGTATCTGCAATACAGCTTGCCTTGTCCAAATAGCGCCTTGATTGATAACTTCGTACAAATATTGTCGCGTGCCATTTATTATAATCAAGCACAGAAACAAGCCGAACAGTTGATCTTGATGGAAGAACGCGCCACCATCGCACGGGAACTGCATGATTCCTTGGCTCAATCGCTTTCGTATCTGAAGATACAAGTATCACTATTAAAACGCGTGATTGGCCGAGCAGAGACCCCGCACGCTGCAGAGAAAAAAGAGCAAATCATTTTAGATATTGATCAAGGTTTGTCGGGCGCTTACACCCAGTTAAGAGAGTTATTAACCACCTTTAGGCTAACGATTAAAGAAGGCAATTTTGGTCAAGCGCTTAAGGGCATGCTAGAGGAACTTGGCGAGCAAACTACGGCGGAGATAGTGCTTAATAATAATTTGTCATCGATTGATTTAGATGCGCATCAACAAGTGCATTTACTGCAATTGATCCGAGAAGCGACTATCAATGCTATCAAACACGCTCAAGCTAATGCCATTCAAGTCAACTGTGATGAATTAGACGATCAGGTGATGGTGACGGTCAAAGACGATGGGGTTGGCTTTGATCAACAGCGTGCTAGGCTCAATCACTATGGATTAAGCATTATGCAAGAAAGAGCGGCGCGGCTGCATGGCGCAGTGTCAGTAACCTCCGCACCCAATGCTGGGTGTGAAGTTATATTGAAATATAAACGTTCAAAGGATACAAATTTTGACGAGATGTAGAGTAATGTTGGTAGATGACCATCCTTTGATGAGACGTGGTATCAACCAGCTATTGAGTTTTGAAGATGACTTTGAAGTGGTTGCTGAAGCTTGTAACGGCAGTGAAGCCATCGCTTTGGCACATGACATCGAGCCGGATCTCATTCTGCTTGATTTGAATATGAAAGGCATGTCAGGGCTCGATACGTTAACAGCGCTTCGTGCGGATGAATCAACCGCTACCATTGTTATTTTAACCGTATCAGACAGTGCGCTCGATATTGAAGCTATGGTGAAAGCGGGGGCTGATGGCTACCTTCTTAAAGATACAGAACCAGATGAGCTGGTGGAACTGCTTAGACAGGCCGCGACGGGTGTAAAAGCGTACAGCGAGTTTGTTACTCAGTACCTCGCCGAACGTCATACGCATGAAGATCTTTTTGAGGCATTAACCGACCGTGAAACTCAGATTTTAAAAGAGGTCGCGAAAGGGTATCGGAATAAACAAATTGCTGATCGTCTGTTCATTTCTGAGTCGACAGTAAAGGTGCACATGAAGAGTTTGCTGAAGAAGCTACGCGTCCCATCGCGCACGGCAGCAACGATTTTATACTTGGAACGCTATAGCGAGAGTAAATAACACCTATTTGGAAATAGCGGTTTGAAAAAAGGGCGTCCTGTTGAACGCCCTGATTGTCTGTCAACGTTATGCTGTCATCGGTACAAGGATTACTGTACCAATAATGACCGTGATTAAACCGAGGATGACAGGAACGGAAGTGCGTTTTACCACTTCAAATGGACTGATTTGACCCATACCAGCTGTTGCTACAACGACGCCTGATACTGGTGAAATGGTGCGCCCAAGGTTTGAAGCTTGCAGCATCGGGATAATGAGAAAGGCTGGATTCACGCCCAATTTAGCCGCCAACGATGGCGCTAACTCAACAAAGGCGTAGAACGGAGCGTTGCCTGAACCCGTCGCAATAGCGGCTGCTACGGTAAGGCCTGTCAAAATCAGCATCAAGGCTATGCCGCCTGCGCCTGCGGTTTCTGCAAGATGAAGCAGGTTATCAATCGCCCCAATCGACATCAAACCTTGTGCGAACACGCCCGCAGCAACCAATAACATCACCACGCCTTTGAATGCTTCGGCCATGCCTGCGTAGCATGATTCTAGATCTTCTAACGTCTCTTTACCTTTAAAACGCTTCGTCACGAAGTCAACCAATGCACCGATGAAGATGGATCCGACCACAATGGTGTAAATATCAAGGCTCAAACCTTGAATGGTTTCTCCGTTGAATAAGAACACACCCACAATAGGTAAGAATGGAAGAGCCGCATAGTAAGCCGGTGCTTTCACTTCGATGGCGGAAACATCGATTTTTTCCATCGGTGTGTTGTCTTTCTTATCGAGATATTTGTTCCAGAAGAAGGCCGCGATCGCCATGACGATAATGGCGCAGATCGAAACAGGAAGAACCGTTTCCACGGCAAAAACGTGTAAAGGTAGCCCTGATTTTTCCGCCGCAATAACCACATCACCGGATGTCGGGGAAAGGATGATCGCAGCAGGAGATGCACATACCGCAACTGCGGCCGGACGAGAGATCCCCATCGCTACCATCATCGGAAATAAAGTGGCCATTAACAGCACGCCAAGACCCGTTGCTGAGCTCACCGCTAAAGACATCAAACACGCCACAATGTAAGCAGCAACCAGCAAGATATAAGGGGATGTAATAACCGAAAGAGGTTTAGAAAACTGTTTTACAACCACATTGTTGGCGCCGATGTGTGTCATGTACGAAGCAAAACCACACAGCAACATAATTTGCATGCCTAAACCGCCACCACTGTAACGCAACATGTATTTCACGAATTCGAGTGCATCCGTTACTGTGTTACCGGTTGAGGGTACTTTGGCTGGCAGCACTGAATAGCCAAGTGCGCCAGTTAATAGCAGTAAAACGATACCTGCGGTGAGTAACACACCGGCTGGCTTGTAACCTTTAACAATGAAATAACCCACCGCTACTGTTACCGCCAAGCCAATTAAAAGCTCTAGCATTTAAGTCTCCTGAAATTATGAACAATATTGCAAAAACGTGTATCAATTTATGACAAGGAATTTACCGAAAAGAATGCTGTAGCACGAGAGCAAGTTGAGCTTTAGATGATCTAAAACAATAAAATTATCAATTGATAACCTAGTTGAAAATTCTTTAACTTTGAATATGTTTTAGTCGTTCTAACTATTCATTTAGCAAATATGCGGCTAGAAGTTCTGTTAGAGGGGAGAATAATTTAAGCTAAGAAAAATGAAGCCATTTAAGGCATGGCTTCATCAAATCTGTAAAGTATGAATTTAGGAGTACTGACGCACAATGAGCTGCCAATTGGATTTTTGTAGTGCTAATTGTTGCTTCACTTGTCGATAGCGCAGCATCAATAGGGAGTGTTCATATCTACGAACAATATTGTTTTTTTTACTTTCGATCAGCTGTTTCTTTAATTCATAATACTCTTGCAACTGCATGACTAAAGCGTCAAATTCACGTTGTATGCTGGCCATAACGAGTTGCTGATTGGGCAACGCGGCGATCTGTTTTTGCGCATGGCTTAATGCCATTAACGCTTTCGCTTTTTCTACCTTAAGGGGAGGAGAAGTGCGCAGTTTACCAGCCAACCCAAGCCACGAACACAGCTTGATCAGCCATTTTGTTGGGTCGTATTGCCACCAATAAATCCCATTACGATAATCGTTTTCAAAAATATGGTGATAATTGTGGTAGCCCTCGCCAAAAGTGAAGAAAGCCAAAATACCGTTATCGCGGGCCGTATTTTTATCAGTATAAGGCTGGCTACCCCATATATGAGCCAGCGAATTGATGAAAAATGTCGTGTGATGATTGAGCACTAAACGCAACGCACCCACGATCAGTAACATGCCCAGTATATCGTGATAAATAAAACCAAGGATCAGAGGAACGCCCAAGTTCATTGCGAGTGCCAAAGGTACATAATATTTATGCTGCCACATGACGATCTTATCTTTTTGCAGGTCACGGCAGTTGGAGTAGTCATCGTACGTGGTTTTATTGTAGTGACGCAGCATCCAACCTATGTGTGAAAACCAAAATCCACGTTTGGCTGAATAAGGATCTTTGTCATTATTGTCTACATGCTTGTGATGAACTCGGTGATCAGAAGACCAATGTAGCGCACTGTTTTGCAGTGCAAACGCCCCACCTAATGCAAACAATAATCTCAGTGACCAATGTGCTTCATAGGCTTTATGTGACCATAAACGGTGATAGCCCGCGGTAATGGAAAGGTTGCAAAAGGAAAAACAAATCATCAGCCAAAGCCAATGCTCCATGCCGTAGCCAAATTGCCATCCATACAAAGGGGCTGCAATCGTCGCTAAGCCCAAGCTGAAGCTAAAAATGACGATGTTTATCCAAATAAGTGGTGGTTTTGATGCCGATTCCATGATTAAAATCCTTGAGCTTACAGTTGTTCGCTAGAATATCAGCGAACAACTGTAAGTCAAAGAGGTTTAATGATTCTTTTAAGGGATTGTGACTAGTATATTTTGCTTTTCTATTTGAACCGAATAGTATGAAAGACGATGTTAATCCTTACAGGAAGTAATAAGGACTAGAATATGGAAATAAAAGCAGCTGAATATTGCGATTTTGAAAGAATTGCTCAGCTACACGCTCAAAGTTGGCGAACTCACTACCAAGGCATATTAGGCAAAGAGTACCTTGATAACGACGTTCTAGAAGACCGTTTACTGATTTGGCAAACTCGCTTAATCAATCCACCATTTAATCAACATGTCCTACTGATTGAAGAGGGGGGGCTACTGTGTGGGTTTATCTGCGCCTTTGGTAACCACGATTTTGACAAAGGTAGCATTATCGAGTCTCTGCACATTGATGAAAATTATCGAGGAAGGGGGATTGGTCGCCAGTTGATTCAAGAGATGGCGGCATGGTTTGAGCAGTATTTCCCTAATAGCGGTGTGTATTTGGAAGTGATGGCGGACAATAAGCAAGCCATCGAATTTTACGACTACTTAGCTGGTCGACCTAAAGGAGAGCGTTTATGGCGGTCTCCCTGTGGGCAAGATATTAAAGAGTGGGTTTACGCTTGGACCAGCCCAACAGATTTGTTGGCTTCGGTCTCTTCTACGGTTGATTGAAACGCATAGTGCGCGGGCTATGTCTTACCTATCGGTATTCGTGTGATTCGTTCTTGATGTATTGAGGAAGAGGCGATGACCAAATATGATTGCATCTTCCAGACACATGAGTTTTTAGTGATCTAAAGTTTCCAAATGCTATAAATAGAAAAAGCCTCTGATAATCAAAGGCTTTTTCTTGATATTTGGCGGAGAGATAGGGATTTGAACCCTAGGATAGCTATTAACCATCGCCGGTTTTCAAGACCGGTGCTTTAAACCACTCAGCCATCTCTCCGTGTGGTGCGCATAATAGATAGCCACCATAATATTGTAAAGCAATAAGTTGAGTCATCGACTCGGTTTGGCTAACCACAATAACGTTTTCAGTTACAGTAAAGTACTGTTTTTACCGCTTCCCTTGATTTTATGAGCTATATACTCTACAACCTAGTTATCTAATAAAATGGTGTTTTATTTTTATTTGATTGATTTATATGTAATTTGTGTGTTTCAGGGAACGGTTGTACGCTCGAAAGTGTTTGCAGCTAAGTGTGAAGTACTTCAAAATTACCTCAATCCAAGGGCATTCTAACTAATCACCGAGGTTTAGATGAAAGTCGAGAATCTTTTTAAGCATCGTGGCGATTCAATGAACAAGTACTCCTCTGAGCTTATGCAGTGGGTATCACCTTCAGTACGTGAGTACTGGGGCGAGCTTCTACATAAAACAAACAGTCGCCAGTTGTTTTCTTGGGTTAGAGATTTTCACCAACCAGCAGTGAATGAAGATGCTCCTATTGCCGAACCCTTGATACTCAAACCTGAAGCGCAACGTCTGTATAAACAGCTCCAGACTCAGATTGGTGAAGTCATTCATACGGGTAAATGGCTGGTGGTTGATCAAGAGCGCATTAACCAGTTTGGTCAAGTAACTGAGGATATGCAGTGGATTCATACCGACCCTCAAAAAGCGGAAGTTGATTCTCCATTTAGGACCACAATTGCGCACGGCTTTTTGACCTTGGCCTTGTTACCTAAATTGACGGATAGCGTTGATCCTGACAAACCAATATTTCCGACCGCAAAAATGGTGGTAAATATCGGTTTAAATGAAGTTCGTTTCCCATATCCAGTGAAATCAGGAAACAGAGTAAGAGCCATTAGTACTCTATTGAAAGTTACGCCAATCAAAAAAGGTTTGGAGATCGAGAGAGAAATTAAAGTGGAGATTGAAGGTATTCGTCGCCCAGGCTGTGTCGTGGTTTCAGTAATCCAACTCCATTTTTAACTTTAGAAAAATGACATGGAAATAGGAGAGTCGATCACTCTCCTTTTTTGTATTTATTTGTTTTTCAAAGGAATATAACCATATTCTTCTATGCGAGCCTTTGCCTCCGCTGACTTTAAAGAAGCAATGAAAGCTTGAGTCTCTTTAGTGATTTTTTCAGGGTAATAGACCACTAAAAATGGCATAGAAAGTTTATATTCATGAGTGACAATATTTTTTGCAGTGGCTTCTACTCCCTCAAATTTTATCGCTTTAATCGATTTATCTACCGATCCCGTAGAGATGAAACCGATCGCTTGAGGGTTATGGTTAATCAGTGTTTTAACCATACTATTGCTATTGACCACTAAGTTATTGGAACTGATGTCTGACACTAAGCGATCATTAATCACACGAGTCAGGCCTAATAAGCTTTCAAAGCTATAGCGGGAACCTGATGATGCTTCTCTGGTCACAACTGCGATTTTTTGATCAGCACCACCGACTTGTTTCCAGTTGGTTATTTTCCCTTTATAAATATCAAATAACTGCTCACGAGTCAGATTTTCAATACTGTTTAAGCGATTGATTACAACAGCCAACCCATCATAGGCAATCGGCAAGGTGCTCATCGTCTCATCTTGCTCACTTTCTGTGAGGTAGCGCGAGCTCATGGCGATATCTGCGACACCTTTTTTCAGTAATGTGATGCCAGCACTCGAACCTACGGCTTGAACCGCGATATAAGTTTCAGGGTGTGCGGTATTGTAGTCCTCGGCGAATACTTCCATGATCCTAGCGACCGAGGTCGAGCCAGAAATATTAACTTCACTTGCGAAGGCAAACTGGGTATGTAGCAAAGTTGAAAGCAGTGTAGCAAGCGCGACTCGAAACATAGTGGCTCCAATATGGTTATTTAGAAAAATTGAGCCACCATAATATGTCGTATAGATGACACTTTTGTGAACCACAAAGGTAAGTGGTTTGTAGCCTTACGGTTTTTCATATCAGAGATAAGCGAAGTCAGCTATAGTCGAGATGTCAGGAAGCCGTGTTTGAGCGAGGGTAAAATGGCGGTAGTGAATTTGTTGCAACGTCAACTAGAACGAAGAGCAGAGCTTGTTTGCCATAATCGTAACCAAAGTGTGTCTGTTGAATTAGGCAAATCCTGTTTTGAGCCGATCGTTAACGGTGTGCACTTCATCAAACACCATTACAAATTAGATTCAACGCATTGCGACTATTCAAGTATCGTGGCGAAAGTGATTTGGGAAGAAGCTAAATGGGCGCTGTATATTCCTAATACGGATCCCGATAAAGAAATTGAAGATTGGTTGCCGTATCCTTTTCTCCCTAAAACAACGGATTTGACGGCGTTGATCCGCGAAATTGAAAAAGATCCTAAATCTTACTTTTGGTGATCAATAAGCAATAAAAAGGCACTCCGAAGAATGCCTGATAGAAATGTCTATGCTGCTAAAATCACTCCCCTTGGGTAGTGGTATTAGCTTCTGAAGGTATAGGTAACGGTTCGAAAACCTGAGTCGGTTTTGCAATCAGACTGCGGTTTTCCATATTCACTTCTGCGAGCACGACTTCGAGCGTATCACCGAGCTTAAAGACGACTTCTTTATCGACAAGCAGCGTTCCACTTTCCGCATTACATTCAATACGTTCTTTGTTGTCTAAGATTAAAGAACCAGGAATGAATGCGGCTGCGCCATTTTCCAAAAGACGTACGCGCATGCCAGCTCGATTGATATCAAAAATTTCAGCCGTAAAACGGGTGCCTTTGCTCGGTTCGTTTACTAGCGTTCTAGCATAGAGCCAGTCGCCTACGTTACGTTCGGCCATTTTGTGGTGTTTGCGGTGTAGTGCCAACTCTTCACCAACGGTTTCATCCGGTGTTTGTACGGGCTCTTTGTTTAAAATATGAGCTTTCAACATACGATGGTTGATCATATCGCCATATTTACGGATAGGAGAAGTCCAAGTGGCATAGATATCCAAACCCATTGCGTAATGCGGAAGAGGTTGGTTTCCTATTTCACTGTAAGCTTGATACTTGCGGATACGATTATCCAGATAGCGGGTCTCTTGCTTACATAACCAGCGACGTAAAGAGGCAAAGCCTTCTAGAGTCGCTAAGTTATCGGCAGTGTATTCAAGCTCACCCGTTGGGTTGACTAATTCGACAACATCGGCAATTTTTTCGGGTTTGAACCCCGCGTGCGTATTGAACACGCCTTGGCCAAAATGCGCTTTGAGCGTTTTTCCCGCACAGATATTCGCGGTTATCATCGCTTCCTCAACAAGACGGTTAGCACTACGGCGAAGATCCGCATGAATTGCCACTACGTCGTTGTCTTCACTCAGTTCAAATCGATAATCAGGGTGATCAGGAAACACGACCGCGTATGTTTCGCGCCATTGTGCGCGCGCTAATGAAAAATCATACAAATCACGCACAACGGAAGCGATTTGGTCACTTGGTTGCCAATCGGCAGAAGTGCCCGTTTCTAACCAATCTGATACATGATCATAAACCAATCGAGCGTGCGATTTAATGTTGGCCGCAAAAAAGGTAATGTCATCGCCAATCACACCTTCTTTAGCCACTGTTACGGTACAGCAAAGGGCAGGGCGAACTTCATTTTCCATCAACGAACACAAATCATCGGCTAAATCACGTGGCAACATTGGGATATTGCGGCCAGGGAGATAAATAGTGAAACCCCGCTCACGCGCGACACTGTCCATCTCGTCATCTGGCGTGATGTATGCGGTTGGGTCTGCAATAGCAATGGTTAATGTGAAGTCACCGTTCTCGGTTCTTTGGGCGAACAGTGCATCATCCATATCTTTAGTTGATGCCCCATCGATGGTCACGAAAGGAAGGTGGGTCATATCGATGCGTTGTAGGTCGGCATCATCTTTGAGCTGCCAATGTTCAATACCAGTCGGCTCACTGTTAGGCAGGTCATTTTCAGCTAAAGTCACCCACCAAGGCGCAATCTTATCGTTGGCATCCGTAATTTTATGGGTGATTTCAACCATAAAGCCGCTATCGTCTTTCAGTGGATGGTTAATAAGCTGTGCAACAACCCAATCACCTTCAGAGAAATGTTCAGGGTTTAATCCTTTTTGCACCTTGGCTTTCAGCGATTGCCTTTTTAGTTGCGGGTTATCGGGCGTGACATTCAGCTTACCTTTGTACAGCTTTACACGGCCAATGAAGCGAGTTAATGAAGGCTCAAGCAGCTCTTGAGGCTCAGCCACTTCTTTCTCATTCTCGGTGCGAATGATGGCCACCACTTTATCTCCGTGTAGGCATTTCTTCATGTACGGAGGCGGAATAAAGAAGCTGTTCTTACTGTCAACTTCTAAAAAGCCGAAGCCTTTTTCAGTGGCTTTTATCGTGCCTTCTTTCTTAGGCAAGTTCTCTTGGATTTGTTGCTTGAGTTGAGCAAGGAGCGGATTATCTTGAAACATGTTTCTTTTTCTAACAAATGCGATTGGGCACACTATAATCATTGAGCGGGATGATTACTACCGAAAGCGTTATTTTTGCTAGTCTGCTTTAACAGTGCGCTGTAAATGCAGCTTCTGTGTTCGTTTTGGGTGAATTAATGAGCTTAATGGTCATTTATGACGAATTTTTGTGATGTAATTCAATTTTTACTAGCTTTTTTTATGCTTTTAGGGAATAATCCGCGTCCCTTATATGTCCCTAGCGGCTTGATGCGTTTTAAGACTTATCCGCATCTGAACGGAACTCAGCTCTTTTTAATGGATCGGTATTGGAATTGGTAGAGCACGTGGGACCTTTTGTTAATTAATCTAGTGGGATCTCCATGCAAGACTCTGTAATTCAATTTAGTGAATTAGCCCTAAACGACTCAATCCTTTCTGCTCTAAATGAAATGGGTTTCGTTTCTCCAACTCCTATCCAAGCTGCTGCTATTCCATTTCTTCTTGAAGGAAGAGATGCGCTAGGTAAAGCACAAACAGGTACAGGTAAAACGGCTGCGTTTTCTCTACCTCTACTGAACAAATTAAACCTTTCTCAACACAAGCCACAAGCAATTGTGATGGCACCAACTCGTGAACTTGCTATCCAAGTTGCGGCAGAAATCAAAAACCTTGGCCAAAAGATTCAAGGCCTTAAAGTACTTGAAATCTATGGCGGTGCTTCTATTGTTGACCAAATGCGCGCTCTGAAAAATGGTGCTCATATTGTGGTTGGCACACCTGGTCGTGTAAAAGACTTGATCACTCGTGATCGCCTTCATTTAGACGAATGTCATACCTTCGTCCTTGATGAAGCTGATGAAATGCTCAAAATGGGCTTCGTTGATGACGTAACTTGGATCATGGAACAAGCACCTGGCACCGCTCAACGCGTGCTGTTCTCTGCGACTATGCCTCCTATGGTGAAGACGATTGTTGACCGTTACCTACGTGATCCTGCTCGTGTTGACGTAGCAGGTTCAAACCAAACTGTTGCGAAAGTAGAGCAGCAATATTGGGTTGTTAAAGGTGTTGAAAAAGATGAAGCGATGGCTCGTCTTCTTGAAACAGAAGAAACCGATGCGTCAATCGTCTTTGTACGTACTCGTCAAGACACCGAGCGTTTAGCTGATTGGTTATTATCTCGTGGCTTTAAAGCGGCAGCGCTTCATGGTGATATTCCGCAATCACTGCGTGAGCGCACGGTTGATCATATCAAACAGGGTGTAATCGACATTCTTGTTGCGACAGACGTTGTTGCTCGTGGTCTTGATGTTCCACGTATTACACACGTGTTCAACTATGATATCCCATTCGATGTAGAATCATACATCCACCGTATTGGCCGTACTGGCCGTGCTGGACGCAAAGGTAAAGCGATCCTTCTAGTTCGCACGAACCAAATTCGTATGTTGCGTACGATTGAGCGCGTAACTCGTTCTCAAATGGAAGAGATTCAACTTCCAATGCGTGACAAAGTTGCGGAAGCTCGTCTCATCAAACTGGGTGCAGAGCTAGAAGCTGACAAAGGTCATACTGCTTTAGACAAATTTGTTGAGCTCATTGAAAAACTTCAACAAAGCCTAGAGATTGATGCCACAACACTGGCGGCCATTTTACTGAAGCGCCAACAAGGCAATCGTCCACTGTTCTATGTCGGCCCAGATCCAATGGTCGACGCGATCGAGCGTGAAAAATCACGTCGTCGTGATCGTAAAGAGGGTAGTGAGCGTGGTGAACGCCGTGAAGGCGGTCGCGATAGCCGTGATGGACGCGAAGGTCGCCGCGAGTATGGTACTGCGAGCAATGACTGGGATACTTATCAGTTACAAGTCGGCCGCGAGCAAGGCGTGCAAGTGAAAGACATCGTTGGTGCTTTAGCTAATGAACTTGGTTTAACCAAAGGTTCAATTGGTGCAATTAAACTTGCTCAAGGCCATACATTCGTACAGCTTCCTAAATCAATGTCTTCAGATGTTGAAGGCAAATTGCGTAAACTGCGTATTCGCCAAAAAGAAGTCGGTGCTGTTGTATGTGACTTTGATGACTTCCGCGAGTCTCGTGGTCGTCGTGAAGGTGGTAACGGTGGTGGTGCCCGTCGTGAAGGCGGAAACGGTGGCTTCCGTAATCGTGAAGGCGGTGCTCCTGCGGCTGGCGCAGGTCGTGGTGGCCGTGAAGGAGGCTTCCGTGGCAACCGTGACGGTGCAGCGGCGACTGGTCGTGATGGTGAGCGTCGTTTTGACCGCAACCGTGGTGGCGACCATCGTGGTAACTTCCGTGGTGAACGTGGTCACGGCAATGCTAGTGCTAATGCCAATGCGGGTACGTTAAGTCGTCCTCGTCGCGCTGAAGCATAATCAATTATTGAAACTCCAAAGCCCGTGATATTTATCATGGGCTTTTTCTTTTGATTTATATAATTCGATCTTTGCATTTCTAGCGTGAGCTAGTTAAAATCTTCACTTCATTGAAGTTCCGGTATTCGTGTTACCGAGTGAGCTTCGATGGGTTATTTTCAATCAAACTCAACACGTGTTGCTTGGTATGCAACACCACTGTAAGGATTATACATGCCTATTATTACTCTTCCTGACGGCAGTCAACGTCATTTTGAACACCCTGTATCGACAATGGAAGTTGCAGCTTCTATCGGCCCTGGTCTTGCAAAAGTAACGATCGCAGGCCGTGTCGATGGTGTGCGCGTCGATGCGTGCGATCTTATCGAAAATGATGCTAGCCTTGAAATTATAACGACAAAAGATGAAGTTGATGGTTTAGAGATCGTACGCCACTCTTGTGCGCACTTACTTGGCCATGCATTAAAGCAACTTTATCCACAAGCCAAAATGGCGATTGGTCCGACGATCGACAGCGGCTTCTACTATGATATCGATCTTGAGCAATCACTCACGCAAGATGATTTAGAGCAAATCGAAAAGCGCATGAAAGAGCTTGCCAAGACAAAATATCAAGTTGTCAAAAAGAAAGTCAGTTGGCAGGAAGCCCGTGATGCTTTTGAAGCTCGCGGTGAAACATACAAGATGGAAATCTTGGATCAGAACGTGGCTCGTGATGACAGACCGGGTCTATACCATCATGAAGAATACATTGACATGTGTCGTGGCCCTCACGTACCTAACATGAGCTTCTGCCAACACTTTACCCTGCTTAGCATCGCTGGCGCGTACTGGCGTGGTAACAGCGATAACAAGATGCTACAGCGCATCTATGGTACGGCATTCCATGACAAGAAAGCACTTCAAGCCCATCTAACGCGTTTAGAAGAAGCGGCTAAACGTGACCATCGTAAAATTGGTAAGCAACTCGATCTATTCCATATGCAGCAAGAAGCTCCAGGGATGGTATTCTGGCACCATAACGGTTGGTCTATATTCCGTGATCTTGAAGTGTTCATTCGCCAAAAACTCAGTGAGTACGATTACCAAGAAGTAAAAGGTCCATTAATGATGGACAGAGTTCTATGGGAGCGTTCTGGTCACTGGGATAAATATGCGGATGCCATGTTCACGACGTCATCTGAAAATCGTGAATATGCAATTAAACCGATGAACTGCCCAGGCCACGTTCAAATATTTAATCAAGGTTTGAAATCATACCGTGATCTGCCATTGCGTATGGCTGAGTTTGGATCTTGCCACCGCAATGAACCATCAGGTTCATTACATGGTATTATGCGTGTTCGTGGCTTTACTCAAGATGACGCCCATATTTTCTGTACCGAAGATCAAATTCAACAAGAAGTGACATCTTGTATCAAGATGGTCTACGACACCTACACGACGTTCGGTTTTGATAACATCGTTGTTAAGCTGTCTACACGCCCAGAAAAACGTGTTGGTAGTGATGAAATTTGGGATAAATCGGAAGAAGCATTAAAGCTTTCACTGCAGGCAATGGATATCCCATTTGAAATTCAAGAAGGTGAAGGCGCATTCTACGGCCCTAAAATTGAATTTACTTTGCATGATTGCTTAGATCGTGCGTGGCAATGTGGTACAGTGCAGCTGGATTTCAATTTACCTGCTCGTCTAGGCGCGACATATGTTGGCGAAAGTAACGAGCGTCTTGTTCCGGTTATGATTCACCGTGCAATTTTGGGTTCACTTGAGCGCTTTATCGGTATCCTTATCGAAGAGTATGCAGGTTTCTTCCCTACGTGGTTAGCACCGGAACAAGCGGTAATTATGAACATTACTGATAAACAGTCAGTTTACGCTCAGGAAGTAGCACAAAAACTACAAAAATGTGGAATTAGAGCCAAAGCAGACTTGAGAAATGAGAAGATTGGCTTTAAAATCCGCGAACACACTTTAAAGCGTGTACCGTATATGCTTGTTTGTGGTGACCAAGAGATGGAAGCCGGAGAGATCGCAGTACGTACCCGCAGGGGCAAGGACTTAGGTAAATTTAAATTGGATGACTTTATTGCGTATATCCAAGCCGAAGTTTCTAGCCGTAAGCTCAATCTGGAGGAATAAACTATTAAAGGCGGAAGACGTGGCCAACAGCCGGCCAAACCAAACCAGCACCGTTTAAACGGTGAAATTCGTGGCGTTCGTGAAGTTCGTTTAACTGGCGCAGATGGTGAATCCGTTGGTGTTGTATCAATCAACGAAGCATTAGAAGCTGCTGTAGAAGCTGGTATGGATCTTGTAGAGATCAGCCCTAACGCCGAGCCACCAGTTTGTCGTGTGATGGACTATGGCAAGTTCCTCTTTGAAAAGAGCAAGACTGCTAAAGAGCAGAAGAAGAAGCAAAAACAGATCCAGATTAAGGAAATTAAATTCCGTCCTGGGACTGATATTGGAGACTATCAGGTAAAACTACGCAACCTGACCCGTTTCCTAGAAGAAGGCAACAAAGTGAAAGTTACTATTCGCTTCCGTGGCCGTGAGATGGCGCACCAAGACATCGGTGTCGATGTTCTTCATCGTTTGAAAGAGGATACTGCTGAAATTGCAGTAGTTGAGTCTTTCCCGAGTCGAATTGAAGCACGCCAGATGATCATGATGCTTGCCCCTAAAAAGAAGTAATTAACGGCTTACAAGTAATGAGACCTCGCCGTTGAAAGACGGTGGGGTGTTATTCGCCCTAATTACATGTTATTTAAACTACTACAATGCGGAGTTATTCATCATGCCTAAGATGAAAACCAACAAAGGTGCAGCTAAGCGTTTTAAGAAAACTGCTGGCGGTATTAAATTTAAGCACGCTACAAAACGTCATATCCTGACTAAGCGTACTACTAAGAACAAGCGTCAACTACGCCCTAACTCAATCCTTCCAAAATGTGAAGTGGCTGGTGTTATGCGCATGTTGCCATACGCTTAATTCTTTTTAGTTTATTTATCGTTTAGTTTAGGAGAAGCATAATGCCTCGCGTAAAACGTGGTGTACAAGCTCGTGCACGTCATAAGAAAGTTCTAAAACAAGCTAAAGGTTACTACGGAGCACGTTCACGTGTTTACCGCGTAGCTTTCCAAGCTGTAACCAAAGCTGGTCAATACGCTTACCGTGACCGTCGCACTAAAAAGCGTCAGTTCCGTCAGCTATGGATTGCGCGTATTAACGCAGCATCTCGTCAAAATGGTCTATCTTACAGCCGTTTCATTAACGGTCTTAAGAAAGCATCTATTGAGATCGATCGTAAGATCCTTGCTGATATCGCGGTATTCGACAAAGCTGCATTTGCAGTGCTTGTTGAAAAAGCAAAAACTGCTCTTTAATTTAGCAGTGAAGGTTTAAAGAAAAGGAGGGCAAGTATGCTCTCCTTTTTTATTGCGCTTATTTATAAGCGCGACAGTGGGCTTAATACACCGCTGGCGCCTCTATCCAGTACGTGAGTGTAAATCTGAGTTGTTTTTACATCACTATGCCCTAATTGTTCTTGTACTGTTCTGATGTCCGCTCCCGCTTCTAGCAAGTGTGTCGCAAAGCTATGCCTTAGCGTATGGCATGAAACTGACTTTTGTATCTCAGCATCATGAGCGGTTTTCCGAACTGCTCGCTGCAATGCCGACTCATTAATATGGTGCCTTCGTTTCAACCCACTATTCTCATCTAAGGTAAGTAAATTAGATGGAAACAAGTAGTGCCAATTAAACTCATAAGGAGCTGAAGGATATTTTTCTCTCAACGCATTGGGTAACCAGACTCCTCCATAACCTTTGGTTTGCATATCTTTATCATAGTAACGCTTAGCTAATGCTTGTTGCTCAGCTAGCTGTGGATAAAGCTCCTTAGCAAGTGTGACGGTGCGGTTTTTTCCTCCTTTTCCTTGCCATACCCGAACCGCACCATAATCTAAATCAATGTCCTGTATTCGGAGTCTGACACATTCCATCAGCCGCAGCCCTGATCCGTATAAGAGCATAATTTGCAATTGATATCGTGGCTCAATATGTTCTAAAAACCGCTTAATTTCAGTTCTTGTCATCACTACTGGTAATTTTTGAGCAAGTTGAGATTTCTTGAAATTCATGCTAATTGATAGCGGTTCTTTAATGATTTCACGGTACAGAAAATGGAGAGAGTTAAGCGCCAACGCTTGTGTTTTAGCGGCTACTTTCCCATTAACAGCTAAGTCAGTTAAAAACATCTCAACTTCTTTACTACCCATTCTCATTGGATGTGTTTTGTTATTGAAGTAGATGAATCGTGTTATCCAGTGCAAATATGCCTCTATAGTTTTCTTTGCATAGTGTCGCGCTTGCATATACTCTTTAATGCTTAAAATAAATTGTGATTTCATATTTTCCCAACAAAATTGCCTGTTTTTATATACAGTATTGTTG
>NZ_CAWPDB010000110.1:0-40193 GCF_963886625.1 Vibrio sp. V23_P3S9T160 | reverse complement strand
ATTGTAAGGAGTGATAAATATCAACTTATTTAAGCGTTGGCTTGTTTTTTTAAAAAGTAAAATAATAACAAGCTTATTTGTTACCTATCAGTCTCCACTGATTTTACTGACTCTTTTCGAGAGAATAGAAGCAGAATCATTGGCCAGATATTCTACGGCAGAGCGCCGAGTCAACGTTGGAGATAGGGTCAGCTTTGTTGATACAGAAAAGTGTCAACCTTATCAAATTATTATAGTGCTTGGTGAGCGGAACAACCCTAATGATGGTCTCGTATCACTTTACTCTTATTTAGGCGCTTCTATTTTTGGATTACGTGAACAAGAGTGTTTTAAATTATATATTTTAGGAAAAGAGCGAGAATATAAAGTGGTTAATATTCTTCCTGAAAAGTCACTAACGTGTGTAAATTAAATTTCTTCGTTAAAATAAGGAGATTACTATGAGTAAGAAAGATATGAAAAAAGCGCAACTTAGCCTAAAAGAAAAGCGGAAATTAAAGCAAGAAAAAATGGAAGAAAGCAGTGTAATTAAAGAAAGGAAAAAACGCGGAAAATAAAATAAATTTTCATCGGTTAAAGTGCAAAATAAAGCCTAATGATATCGTTAGGCTTTTTTATGTCTCTGTATTGACTCTATATCCTGCTAATGAAGGCTTTGTGACCTTACAACGTATTGGTTTGATTCGATGTCCTCTTTCCTGTTTTTGCTCGCTTTAGCGGGAACTAAAAAATTTTTCAAAAAATCCTTGAAAAGAATTTTAGTGCCCCTATATCTATCAATGAAGAGGATGCCGTAAGGACCTCTGGAACGGCGACACAGGTTTGCTCTCTTAAGAGGAGCCTTGTGTTGTGATTATTAAATGTGTTGTTAGCTCCATGTTGAAAGAATGGCTGCTAACGGCTTAGCGTCTATGCGCTAAGGCTATTGCTTATGATGAGGATAGTATGATGAGAACAGTAGATTTCACTCCTTTATACCGCAACGCAATTGGTTTTGACCGTCTATTAAACATGATGGAATCCAGTTCAGCGAAGAATAGCTCTGCGGGTTACCCTCCGTACAATATTGAACAGCAAGACGACAATAAATATCGCATCACGATGGCGGTAGCTGGTTTTTCTGAAGAGCAGATTGAGATTACTCAACAAGAAAATACGCTGATTGTGCGTGGTGAACGTAAACCCGAAGAGAATAAAAACTACGTCTACCAAGGTATTGCTGAGCGCGATTTTGAACGTAAATTCCAATTGGCCGACTATGTCAAAGTGCTCGGAGCCACAATGGAAAATGGCTTGCTACACGTGGATCTTGAACGTGAAACACCTGAAGCGATGCAACCACGTAAAATTGCGATTAATGGTAAAAACTTAATTGAGAACAATTAAGTTACTGGCCACATTAAAGTAGTGAAAGAGCGCCTTTTAGCGCTCTTTTTCATGGTAGAAAGGATGAATTACTGTTGATAAGCTAATGCCACTTCTTGAGCAATAATTTGAATGCCCTTTTGCATGGCTTCATCATCTTGCACGTAGTTCATGCGCAGACACTGATGCGCGTGTTGCCAATCGTCTTGTTGACCAATAAAGAAATATTCACCCGGTACAATCAATACTCCTCTGGCTTTTAGACGTTGGTAAAGTTCCATGGTGGTTATAGGGAGCTCATCAAACCAGAGCCATAAAAAGATCGCCCCTTCTGGTTTATGGATACGAAAGCGCGGGTCGCTAATGGCTTGCTTGAGTAACTCGACTGCTCTTTGTGATTTCTGCTGGTAGAAGGGCTTGATCACATCGCGACTGAGCCTTAATAGATCGCCTTTTTCAATCATGTGATGAGCAATGGCTGGGCCGATGCTGCCTGGCGCTAAGCTAATGATGCCATTCATGTTGGTTAATGCTTGGGTAATGGTTTCGTTGGCAATGACGATACCGCAGCGCACACCGGGTAAACCCAGTTTCGAAAGGCTCATGCATAAAATGGTGTTGTCATTCCAAAAGGGTTCAATCTCTTCAAAAATGATGTTGGGAAATGGAACGCCGTATGCATTGTCGATAATCAGTGGGATATTGTTCTCTCTAGCCAGCTTATCGAGCTTGTGGATCTCTTGTTCTGTGAGCACATTTCCCGTCGGATTGGTTGGACGGGAAGCGCAAATGGCGGCTACCGACGAATCCACGCTCAAGGTTTCGAAATCCACGTGGTATTTGAATAAGCCATTGTCGAGTAGTTCTATTTCTGGGCGATAGGAGACAAAAATATCTTCATCTATCCCGGCATCACCATAACCAATATATTCAGGCGCTAATGGCAGTAAAATTTTCTTATGTGAACCATCAGCTTGCTGGCCAGCAAACAGATTAAATAGATAGAAAAATCCACTCTGGCTGCCATTGGTTAAGCTAATGTTCTTTTCACTGATTTCCCAGCCATAGGTTTCTTTAAGCAGTTTTGCGAGAGATTTAACGAACAGATCTTTACCTTGTGGGCCATCATAGTTGGCGAGGGCAGCGATCAGTTCACCACTGCTAAGCATGTCAGCACTGGTTTGATGAAAGTAGTCAATCATGGCGGGAATGGCGGCTGGGTTACCACCGCCGAGCATAATGGCTCCGGGAGTGCGCAGGCCATCATTGAGATCGTCCATTAACTGGGTAATACCGGAATACTGATTAAATTTTTCACCAAATTTCGAAAACTGCATTGCTGACTGCCTAATTCATTCTTGTATTTGCTTGCATAAAGGGGCATGAAACGATGCCATGCCCATCGAGTAATCCTTGAACATACCCCAATGTTTTTGCGAGTCAAAGCACTATTTTTCGCCAAATAACACACTGCGGTCAGATAAAACAAAAAGCCCAGCGGATGGCCGCTGGGCTTTGATAGATTAATTTGTGTGCCGAAATATCAGCGACTACTTTTGCAGCAGTGAAATATCAGCAATTTGTAGGAACAGATTACGCAAGTTGTTGAGCAGCGTTAAACGGTTTTGTTTTAATGCTTCATCGTCTGCCATCACCATGACATTATCAAAGAAAGCATCAACAGGTTCACGTAGTGCTGCCAGCTTGCTCAGTGCTTGTTGGTAATCACCGGTAGCGAAAGCAGGTTCTAGTGCTTCGGTCATCACTTCCACTTCTTCCGCTAAGGCTTTTTCGGCCGCTTCTTGAAGAAGTGTTAGGTTGATTTCTGCAGCCAGTTCACCGTCAAATTTCGCTAAAATGTTACCGACACGCTTGTTTGCCGCCGCTAGGGCTTCAGCCGCTTCCAGTTCACGGAAGTGGGAAACCGCTTTAACACGTTTGTCAAAATCAGCGGGTTTGGTTGGACGACGAGCAAGTACCGCTTGGATGATGTCGACGCTAAAACCTTCATCTTGATACCAAGCACGGAAACGGCCAAGCATAAACTCAATTACATCGTGCTCAACGTTGTCGTTGGTAAGGCGATCACCAAACAGCGATTTCGCTTTTGCTACGAGGTCAACTAAGTCCAAGTTATAGCCGTATTCAACGATGATGCGCAGTACACCCAGTGATGCGCGACGCAGAGCAAAGGGATCCGAGCCTTTTGGTGCTTGGCCAATACCGAAGATGCCGACTATGGTGTCTAGCTTGTCTGCGATTGCCACAGCGGCGGAAACGCCATTGGTTGGCAGAGCATCGCCAGCAAAGCGTGGCATGTACTGTTCGTTTAGTGCAACAGCGACTTCTTCTGCTTCTCCGTCATGGCGAGCATAATGCATACCCATCACGCCTTGCGTGTCGGTAAATTCAAACACCATTGAGGTCATCAAATCGCATTTAGCCAGTAAGCCCGCACGTTTTGATTTTTCTACATCCGCGCCAATCTGTTCTGCAATGTAACCAGCCAGTTCAGTAATACGGTCAGTTTTATCTTTAATCGTACCTAACTGCTGCTGGAAAATCGCGGTTTCTAGTCGTGGTAGACGATCGACTAATTTGCTTTTGAGATCGGTATTAAAGAAGAATTCCGCGTCCGCTAAGCGTGGACGAACGACTTTCTCGTTGCCTTCGATAACATGGCGAGGCTCTTTCGACTCGATGTTAGAGACGAAAATAAAGTTAGGCAGCAATTGCTTATTCGCATCGCTCATCTGATGAGAATAAACCGGGAAGTATTTTTGGTCACCTTTCATGGTGTAAACCAAAGCTTCTGACGGTACTTTAAGGAATTTTTCTTCAAATTTCGCCGTCAGCACCACTGGCCATTCAACCAGTGAGGTCACTTCTTCAACCAAGTCATCGTCAAGATCGGCAACACCGCCAACCTGTAGCGCTGCTTTTTGTGCATCCGCAATAATTATTGCTTTACGTGCATCGTAATCGGCGATTACTTTACCGCGCTGTTCTAAAATCGCTGGGTATTGCTCTGCTGAATCGATGGTGAACTCTTTTTCGCCCATAAAGCGGTGGCCACGAATGGTGCGCGCAGAAGCTACGCCTAAGATCTCACCTTCGATCAGTTCATCACCCATCAAAATAGTCAGAGTTTTTACTGGGCGGATAAATTGTGTTTCTTTATCACCCCAGCGCATGGGTTTGGCGATAGGCAAGTTTGCTAACGCTTTGGCGGCAAGTTCAACCACAATAGCTTTGGCATCTTGGCCTTTGACTTCCTGTTTGAACAGTAGCCATTCACCTTGTTCTGTTGTTAGGCGATCCGCTTGCTCAACAGTAATGCCGTTACCACGCGCCCAGCCTTGTGCTGCTTTGGTTGGATTGCCATCGGCATCAAAAGCAACAGAAATAGCGGGGCCACGTTTTTCGACCACTTTATCCGCTTGACCTTGGGCCAAGTTGGTCACTTTCAGTGCTAAACGGCGAGGGGTTGCAAACCATTTGATGCCTTCGTGTGCCAGTTCAGCGGTTTTCAATTCTGCGGCAAAGTTAGCCGCAAACGCTTCAGCCAAAGTGCGAAGTTGTTTTGGTGGTAGCTCTTCTGTGCCTAATTCAATTAGAAATTCTTTTGCCATCTTATTTGTCCTCACCCTTTTTACACATAGGGAAGCCAAGTGCTTCACGAGATGCGTAGTACGCTTCTGCAACCGCTTTGGTCAGGTTACGGATGCGTAGGATGTAACGTTGACGTTCTGTCACCGAAATCGCTTTACGCGCGTCCAATAGGTTAAAGGCATGGCCCGCTTTCAAAATACGCTCATAGGCAGGAAGTGGCAGCGGTTTTTCTAGCTCAAGTAGATGCTTACACTCTTTTTCGCACTGGTCGAAGAAAGTGAAAAGAAAATCGACATCTGCGTGTTCGAAGTTGTAAGTGGATTGTTCGACTTCATTTTGATGGTAAATGTCACCATAGGTGACTTTACCTAATGGGCCATCTGTCCAGACTAAGTCATACACTGAATCCACGCCTTGAATATACATGGCGAGACGTTCAATACCGTAAGTGATTTCGCCGGTGACAGGCTTGCACTCAAGGCCACCGACTTGTTGGAAGTAAGTAAATTGAGTTACTTCCATGCCGTTTAGCCACACTTCCCAGCCAAGACCCCAAGCACCTAAGGTTGGGTTTTCCCAGTTATCTTCCACGAAACGAATATCGTGTACTAGTGGGTCAACACCGAGCACCTCTAAAGACCCCAGATACAACTCTTGAATGTTGTCTGGTGAAGGTTTGATGATGACTTGGAATTGGTAATAGTGTTGCAGGCGGTTTGGGTTTTCACCATAACGACCGTCCGTTGGACGACGAGAGGGTTGAACATACGCCGTTGCAATGGGCTCTGGGCCTAAAGCTCGCAGGCATGTCATTGGGTGAGAGGTTCCTGCACCAACTTCCATGTCTAATGGTTGAACAATGGTGCAGCCTTGTTGGGCCCAATAATCCTGCAGCGCGAGGATCATACCCTGAAAGGTTTTGATATCGTATTTTTGCATAGTCAGGTTCGCGCGATTCTTCTGTCTGAATGGATGAAAATAACGAACAAGTATACCCAGATATTCGCTCAGCGAGTAGGGGTAATCTTGCTTAATTAATGGTCGAAAATCCGTTTTGGTCGAATTTATCGCATCGATTGTGCCAAATTCCTGCACATGAACGATTTTGACTTATTTCTAACTTGAGATTTTCACTCGGCCTGATTAGAATTGCGCCGTCTTTGGGGAGTAGCTTACCAGTGAGATTTCTTATCTTAATGGTTCGTTCGTCAACATAATTGGTGCCAAATCACCGTGGCGTTCGAGGCTAAAGTCATTTTAGCTTAGCAAGACCTTAGACAAACATCACAAACCGGGGCGGGGAGTGGCGTTTGTCTATGGTTATTATAATTATCTCGCCCCATTGAGCCTGTCGTGAGCGTATTAGCTATTTCAATTACTACCGTCGCCTTAGCTGAAATTGGCGATAAAACCCAACTGCTTTCTCTGCTGCTAGCCAGTCGTTATCGTAAACCTTTGCCTATTATTGCCGCCATTTTTGTCGCAACGATGGTTAACCATGCACTCGCTGCTTGGCTGGGCGTGGTCGTTGCCGACTACCTGTCACCAGAAATCCTTAAATGGGTGTTGGTCGCCAGCTTCCTTGCCATGGCGGGTTGGGTGTTAATTCCAGACAAACTCGACGGTGATGAAAAAATTACCAATCGAGGCCCTTTTGTCGCTAGCTTCATCGCCTTTTTTGTCGCTGAAATTGGCGATAAAACCCAAATAGCAACGTCTATTCTTGGTGCGCAATATGCGGATGCTCTACTGTGGGTGGTGCTCGGAACGACGATTGGTATGTTGCTGGCTAACGTACCTGTGGTGCTGATTGGTAAATTATCCGCCGATAAAATGCCGCTAGGACTTATTCGTAAAATCACGGCGGTACTCTTTTTGATATTAGCGATCGGCGCGGCGATTTGGTAATTCCAATCGATTAGATGATTGGGCGAGTGAGCGTGACACAATTTATTACTCAACTTGTCGCCCAACGTCTACGGTTGCGTGATGAGTGACAAATTTATGCCATACTGGTCATGTTACTGTAGTGCTAGATGATGCAAGTCTAAGAGGGAATGCATATGCTGACACGTTATATGGGAATGACCGCCAAGAGCCAAAGTTACTTGTTTACGTTCGGTTTTGTGCTGACGTTGTTGGGTATGGCGTTGACGGAAATGTGGCTACCCATGGTGGCCGGCGCAATCATATTGTGTGGCTTAATGGTGGAATCTTGGATCCGAGTCGCGCACATTATCCCGATGCACGATGAAATTCGAACCCTGCAAAAGCAGATCACAAAACTGCAATCAGAGATCCGCACCATCGAGTTTAATGAGTAGTGTGCAGCGCAATGAATCAATAGCAAAAGGCGGCCTTTTTGAGGTCGCCTTTTCTTTTGCGTACACATCACTTAGATCGAGGCTTAACTCAATCCTTTCTTAATCAAATAGAGATAGGGCAATGTGTCCACTTTCTCCGCAATTAACTGATGATCCATAAAGCGGCAAAAACTGGGAATGTCTCGAGTGGTTGACGGGTCATCGGCTTTCACTAGTAAAATTTCGCCATCTTGCATGGTTCGAATGGTTTTTCTGACCATCATTACAGGCTCGGGACAGCGCAATCCTTCGGCTTCGAGTATTTGTGTGGCAAGTGCCGGATCAAATGTCATATTCAAACCTAATCGATGTTATCGCAAGGCGTAGATAATACTGGCGAGGAAAAAATATTCAATAACCACTTGGCAAAGTGATCTTTTTGTTTTAACTTACTTAACAAGTTGATAACAATTTTGTGAGGCACTTATGTTAACAGCGCTTGATAGGTTAACCATTTATTCGGTTCTCTGCTTTATCTCATTTTGTGCCTTAGTGATGCGAACGCCTGCAGAAACGTCATGGATGCCACTTTTTGGTGTCAGTGCGTCACTGGTTGGGATCTGGCTTGAGATGCATCTTTGGAAAGGCATCTCAGAAGAGCAGAATCACTAATCCATCACATATTGATCAACGCATTGCACTAATACGACACGTAACACATTCCGACACTATCCCCATTTTCTTGGGCTTCCCCGCTGAAAGGCGGGATTTTTTTTGCCTAACGCGTACACTGAGCCTATTTACCAATGATAAAAGTGGGGTTATTGCATGGAGTTGGAAGATATCTATCGTCGCGATCTGAATTTATTGATTGCATTGAGAGTGTTGATAGAAGAGAGCAGTGTCAGTAAAGCGGCCCAGCGTTTAAATCTTAGCCAGTCAGCCATGAGCCGTGTATTAGGCCGGTTACGTGATCTGCTCAATGATCCTCTTTTTACGCGTCAAGGTCAGCATCTCATTCCGACTGAAAAAGCGCTGGAGCTTAATCGTGCCTTAGGCGAGCCATTGGAGTCTCTACGTCAAATCCTTTCACCTGTTGAATTTGACCCCCAGCAATGTGAACAAACCTTCACCATTGCCACGACAGATTACGCAATGCAGACCATCTTACCGTTTGCTTTACCAAGGATATATCAAGAGGCACCAAACGTGTCGTTTGAGTTTTTACCTTTGCAGCATGATAGGTTGGCCGATCAACTGACTTATGAAGGGGCTGATTTAGCGATTTGTCGCCCAACGTCGCCAGTAGCACCATTGATGAGTGAGGTGCTTGGGCGAGTCGGTGTGCTTTGTTTGCTCTCCCAACACCATCCGTTGGCGAATCGGCAGATCTCTTTAGCGGATTACCTGACATACCCTCATGCGATGATTGCGATCAGTGATGGTGTTAATGCCTTAATTGAACAAGCATTAAGTGGGCAGCCTAAACGGAAAATGGTGCTCAGAGCCTATCATTTAGAAGCTGCGCTAGCGATTGTTGATACCATGCCATTGATTATTACGGTGCCTGCGGATCTGGCCTATTTAGTGGCAGAACGTTACGCATTGGTGGTGAAGCCGTTACCGTTTCAGTTTACGCCGTTTGACTACTCTATGATTTGGCACTCGCGATGTGAGCATTCTCCTGCCCAAGAATGGTTAAGGCAGATCGTCAAACAAGAGTGCAGCCGGTTGATTGCTAAGCGTATTGAAGAGATGCAGTTAGAGGGATAAAAATCATCAAGCTTTGAGTAAGACCAAAGCTTGATGAATGAATGGTTTAAAGCTTAATCACCACGCGACCAGTCACTTGACCATTGGTGATCGTTTCAGCGTACTGCGCTGTTTGTTCGAGGGTGATTTCCTCACACGCTTGCTCAAAGTAGCTTGCAGGTAGCAGTTTCGCTAAGCTTTCCCATGCTGCCATGCGTTTTTCTAGTGGGCAAGAGACGGAGTCGACACCTTGCAGGCGTACATTGCGCAAAATGAACGGCATGACGGTGGTGGGTAAATCAAAACCACCCGCTAAACCACACGCGGCAACCGTGCTGTTGTAGTCCATTTGGGCTAACACTTTGGCTAACATTTTGCTGCCTACTGTATCGACCGCGCCAGCCCAAATCTGTTTTTCCAGCGGACGAGCTGGCTCTTCAAATTCGCTGCGATCAATAACGCGGCTTGCTCCTAGTTTTTCTAACAGTGGACCATTTTGTTCAACACGACCGGTTACCGCAGCAACTGTATAACCTAGCTTAGCTAATAGTGTTACAGCAACTGAACCAACGCCGCCACTGGCACCCGTCACCAATATTTCACCCTTTTCCGGTTGAATACCCGCATCTAAAATGGCTTGCACACAAAGCATGGCAGTAAAGCCAGCAGTGCCAATCATCATCGCTTTTTTGCTATCAAGACCGTGCGCGAGTGGTACTAACCAATCGGCTTTCAAGCGTGCTTTTTGCGCCATACCACCCCAATGGTTTTCACCCACTCCCCAACCGGTTAGTACAACTTTATCACCGGTTTGGTAGCGAGTATCTTGGGATTCAAGTACGGTTCCCGCAAGATCAATGCCCGGTACCATAGGGAAATTGCGAATGATTTTGCCTTTACCTGTAATGGCTAAACCATCTTTGTAATTCAATGATGAGTAATCGACCGCGACTAAAACTTCACCTTGCGGTAATTGTGATTCGTCGATTTGTTCAATGGTGGCAACTGTGTTTTTTTCTTGTTGATTAAGGATTAACGCTTTAAACATTCGGATCTCCAGATTGGCACAGCAAGCATAAGATGTCGCTAAGTGTAGTACTGAATTAACTATGACTAAAATGAAACTTTAGCATTGGTTCTATGCGTATTATGCATCACTCATAAAAAATGCCAGTCGTGGGACTGGCATTGAGCTTTAGGATAAGAAGAACTGGTATGAAGGATTGTCCGTCTCATCTTTGCATTGGTAACCCAATTCTCTAAGGTGAGCGGAGAAGCGGTTTAAATCGCTCTCTTCGAGTTCAAAACCACACAATACGCGGCCATAATCGGCGCCATGATTGCGGTAATTAAACAAGCTAATGTTCCAGTGTGTGCCAAGCGTGCTGAGAAATTTCAGCAGAGCGCCCGGATATTCCGGAAATTCGAAGCTGTATAATCGCTCTTTTAGCGGCTTAGAGGGTTTGCCTCCAATCATATAACGGACATGCAGTTTGGCCATTTCATCATCCGATAGATCCACCACAGGGTAGCCACCTTGGCGTAAATCGTGAATGATGTTGTCGAGCTCTTCTTGCCCACTTAACAGACGTACACCGACGAAAATGTTGGCCAGCTTGTCATCGTTATAGCGATAGTTGAACTCGGTGACCGCGCGACCGCCAATGATATTACAAAACTCAAAAAACGCGCCTTGACGTTCAGGTATGGTCACCGCCAAAAGCCCTTCACGTTTTTCGCCTAGCTCACATCGCTCCGACACGTAACGCAAGCCGTGGAAATTGGTGTTAGCCCCTGAAAGTACGGTGCCTAACTGTTTATCCACCAGCTTATGTTTTTCCGCGAATTTCTTCAGACCAGCCAGAGCAAGCGCTCCAGAAGGTTCGGCAATCGCACGCGTGTCTTCGAAGATATCTTTAACCGCCGAGCAGATTTCATCGCTTGATACCGTGATGTGGCCATCAATGTATTGCTGACACAAACGGAAGGTTTCATCACCAATACGTTTTACCGCGACACCGTCGGCAAACATGCTGACTTGGTCAAGCACCACGGGTTTACCTGCCTCGAGTGCTGCTTTTAAACAAGCAGAATCTTCAGGTTCAACCGCAATGACTTTGATTTCTGGCATCAGCTGTTTGATGAGCACCGCGACCCCAGCGGCTAAACCGCCACCGCCGACTGGTACAAAAATGTAATCAAGGTGGCCATTTTGTTGCAGCATTTCCATGCCAATCGTGCCTTGCCCTGCAATGACCAGTGGGTGATCGAACGGTGGGACAAACGTATAACCTTGCTCGTGAGCCAAGCGTTCCGCTTCGGCTTTGGCTTCATCAAAGTTGTTGCCATGCAAAATCACCAAACCGCCAAAACCGCGCACCGCTTCGACTTTGATATCAGGGGTAGTTTTAGGCATCACAATGGTGGTTTTAATGCCTAATTTTGTTCCCGATAGAGCCATTCCCTGCGCGTGGTTGCCTGCTGACGCGGCAATCACCCCAGCTTGTTTTTGCACCTCAGATAAACTCGACACCATATTATAAGCGCCGCGTAATTTAAAAGAGTGCACAGGCTGGCGATCTTCACGCTTGAGCTGAACGCGATTTTTGATGCGTGCCGATAAGCGGGGCATATCCTGCAGTGGCGTCACCGTTGCGACGTCATACACGGGGGCGCGCAGGATCTGGCGCAGATAATCTGCGCCAGTTTGAGTTGCGTTACCTGAGTCGCTCATCCGCTAGCCCTCGAGCTTAGATTTGTCTCGAACAGCCCCTTTATCAGCGCTGGTGGCCATACTTGCGTAGGCTTTCAATGCCAAAGAGACTTCACGCTGGCGATTGACAGGTTTCCAACCGAGCTGGTCTTGTTTTACGCGGCGCTCAGCCAGTTCAGCTTCTGAAACGTTGAGCGTAATGGAGCGGTTTGGAATATCGATGGCGATAATATCCCCAGAATTCACCAAACCTATCGTTCCGCCGTTCGCAGCTTCTGGAGAAACGTGACCAATTGATAAACCGGAAGTCCCCCCAGAGAAACGACCGTCAGTCAGTAGCGCGCACTCTTTGCCTAGCCCCATTGATTTGAGGTACGTGGTTGGGTAAAGCATTTCTTGCATACCCGGGCCGCCTTTCGGGCCTTCATAGCGGATGACGACAACATCACCAGCCTTCACTTTACCGCCTAAAATACCTTCAACGGCACTTTCTTGGCTTTCAAAGACCACGGCTGGGCCTGCAAATTTCAGACTACCTTCATCAACCCCTGCTGTTTTTACAATACAGCCGTCAACGGCAATGTTGCCTGATAGGACGGCTAGGCCTCCATCTTGGCTAAAAGCATACTCTTTGGTGCGAATACAGCCTTCTTTGCGATCGTCATCGAGGCGATCCCATCGGCATTGTTGCGAGAAGGCTTTAGTGGTACGAATGCCCGCAGGACCGGCACGGAAAAAGGTTAAGACGTCTTCGTCGTCCGTTTGCATGATGTCGTATTGAGCCAACTGCTCTTTCATCGATAAACCCAACACGGTGCGAGTTTGATTGTTGATGAGACCGGCGCGATCCAGTTCACCAAGAATCGCCATCACGCCACCCGCGCGGTGTACATCTTCCATGTGATATTTTTGAGTCGATGGCGCGACTTTACACAGATGAGGTACGCGGCGTGACATGCGGTCGATATCACCCATGTCAAAATCGATTTCACCTTCTTGAGCGCCTGCTAATAGGTGCAATACCGTGTTGGTTGAGCCGCCCATGGCAATATCGAGCGCCATCGCATTTTCGAACGCGGCTTTGTTGGCAATATTACGCGGTAAGGCGGATGCATCATCTTGTTCGTAGTAACGTTTGGTTAATTCAACAATGCGTTTACCTGCGTTGATGAAGAGCGCTTCACGATCGGCATGCGTGGCCAACATCGAACCATTACCTGGTTGAGAAAGCCCCAACGCTTCGGTGAGACAGTTCATCGAGTTGGCAGTAAACATGCCAGAACAAGAACCACAGGTTGGGCAGGCCGAGCGTTCAATTTGTTCACTTTGTGCATCGGAGACTTTAGGGTCAGCGCCTTGGATCATCGCATCGACTAAATCGAGTTTGATGATTTGATCAGAAAGCTTGGTTTTACCCGCTTCCATTGGCCCGCCAGAAACAAAGATGACGGGAATATTAATGCGCAGTGCCGCCATCATCATCCCAGGGGTGATTTTGTCGCAGTTGGAAATGCAGACCATCGCATCAGCGCAGTGCGCATTAACCATGTACTCGACAGAGTCTGCGATCAACTCGCGTGATGGTAGTGAGTACAGCATGCCGCCATGCCCCATGGCGATACCGTCATCTACCGCGATGGTATTAAATTCTTTGGCGATGCCGCCGGCTTTTTCGATTTCACCCGCAACCAATTGACCCATATCTTTGAGGTGCACGTGGCCCGGTACGAATTGAGTGAACGAGTTAACCACCGCAATAATCGGCTTACCGAAATCTTCATCTTTGACGCCAGTGGCGCGCCATAATGCGCGCGCTCCAGCCATATTACGTCCGTGTGTCGTTGTTGCGGATCTATACTTTGGCATTGTCTATCGTCCTCTATTACTTCGGTTGTGGGTACACGTAATCCAACCAGCCCCACTTGTCTTCAGTGGTGCCGTTAAATAGGCCAAAGTAAGCTTCTTGCATCACTTTCGTGATTGGCCCACGTTTACCCTCTCCAACCGTAATTTGGTCTACGCTCCGTACAGGGACGATTTCGGCGGCGGTGCCAGTCATAAAAATTTCGTCAGCAAGGTAGAGTGCTTCACGCGCAATGTTCACTTCACGCACTTCGTAACCCATTTCTTTAGCCAGCGTCATGATCGAATCACGCGTGATACCCGGCAAGATGGAGCTGGTGGTTGGTGGCGTGAGCAGCACACCGTTTTTGATGACGAAAATGTTTTCGCCTGCACCTTCAGATAAATAACCATCCACGCTTAAGGCGATACCTTCGGCATAGCCATGACGACGAGCTTCACCACCGACAAGCAGAGACGATAAATAGTTACCACCCGCTTTGGCTGCGGTTGGTATGGTGTTTGGCGCAGCGCGATGCCAGCTAGAAACCATCGCATCCACACCATTTTCTAGCGCTTCATCACCTAAGTAAGCACCCCAAGGGAAGGCGGCAATGATTAACTCCATTTCAGTATTCACTGGTGGGCAAACGCCAAGGCCAACGTTGCCAACAAAGCCAAGTGGGCGAATGTAGGCTGAATCCAGTTTATTGACGCGCAATGTTTCACGTGTCGCTTCCATGATCTCTTCTATCGTATAGGGGATAGGGAAACGGTAAATTTTTGCTGAATCTTTTAGGCGTTGAGCGTGCTCTTTATGACGGAAGACGATTGGACCTTTAGGAGTGTTATAACAACGCACACCTTCAAACACCGAAGTGCCGTAGTGCATCGCGTGTGTCAGTACATGAACGTTTGCATTTGCCCACGGAACCATTTCACCGTTGAACCAAATGTAATCTGCAGTTTTTGTTGCCATTTATTGCCTTCCTTATGCACAAATCTTTTGTTGTAAATTGTTATTCGGTAGTTCGTTATTTTTTATTGGGGTGACATCGACACTGCGAATATCCCATAATTTTTCAATTTGATTGATCAGTGTGCTGATGGGGCGATCACTATCAACAATGATTTCAACACTGGCGACTTTGCTGGCGTGGTTTTGCGTTGCGGCCACTTGTTTTATCACAAATCCACGATGGCGAATCACGCGCAGAACACGCTCTAATAGCACCGGTTTATCATCGGCTTTGATGTCTAATAGGTATCTATCCATTAGGTGTTCTCCAACATATCACTATTTGAGGCGCCCGGTGGTACAAGCGGCCATACGTTTTCTTCTTCATCAATCAAAACGTGAAGCAGATAAGCTGTTTTGCTGGCCAGCATTTCTTTAAGTGCTGGTTCAACTTCTTCTTTTTTGGTGATGGTTTTGCCAGGAATATCGAACGCCTTAGCTAGCATCACGAAATCTGGGTTGTCATCCAAAATTGTTTCGCTATGGCGGCCATCAAAGAACAGCGATTGCCATTGGCGCACCATACCTAAACGGTGGTTGTTCAGTAGTACCATCTTGACCGGGATTTGGCGGCGCTTGAGCGTACCAAGCTCTTGAACATTCATCATGAACGACCCATCCCCAGAAATGAGAATGGATTGATCATCTGGGCGAGCAACGGCAGCACCCATTGAGGCGGGCAACCCAAAGCCCATAGTGCCAAGGCCAGCTGAGGTGATGAAGTTCTGTGGAGCACGCGGTTGAATGTGCTGCGCGGCCCACATTTGATGTTGGCCAACGTCGGTTGAGACGATGGCTGAATCGGGCATCATGTCGGACAGTTGTTTGAGTAACAATGGCGCAAAAATGAGATCGCCCGGGTGGTCATAGCGCCACTTAAAGCCACTGCGCAAACTTTCACTGTGGTGAACCCACGGTGCGATATCACGCGTCAGTTCCAGTTGTGGAAGAATGAGATTGATGTCACCACGTAGTGACGCATTGGCGATACGGAGTTTATTAAACTCGGCCGCATCGATATCTATATGAATCACTTTGGCGTGTGGTGCAAAAGTATCCAGCTTTCCCGTTACTCGGTCATCAAAGCGCGCTCCAACCACAATCAGCAAATCACACTCTTGAACGACCAAGTTTGCCGCCTTAGTCCCGTGCATACCAAGCATGCCAAGGTAATGCGGGTCATGGCGCTCAATCGTGCCCAAGCCTTTTAAAGTGCTTACTGATGGCATCGGATTGAGGCGTAAAAACTCGCGTACGGAATCGGTCGCTTTGGCCAGTTGAACGCCACCGCCAACATACAATACAGGACGAGAGCTTTGTGAAAGCAGTTGTTGCGCTGCGTGAAGCTGCTCTTGGCTGGCAACTGGCATGGCTGGCGCAGTGAATGCAGGTAGCTCAGTCACGGGGGTTTTTGCCAGTTGTACATCTTTAGCGATATCCACAATCACCGGGCCGGGGCGACCCGCTTTTGCTACCTCAAAGGCTTCGGCAAGGGTGGGTGCGAGATCGTGGATATCGGTAACGAGGTAGCTGTGTTTGGTGCAAGAGAGTGACATACCAATCACGTCCATCTCTTGAAAAGCATCGGTACCAATGTGCGAGCTTGCGACTTGGCCGGTGATGGCGACGAGGGGGATTGAGTCAAGAAATGCATCGGCAAGACCGGTGACCAAATTGGTCGCTCCGGGTCCTGAGGTGGCCATGCACACCGCGACATCTTGTGTCGAGCGCGCCATGCCAATCGCCGCCATGGCTGCACCTTGTTCGTGGCGACAGAGGATGTGTTCTACACCGCCATCGTATAATGCATCATAGATTGGCATGATAGCGCCGCCGGGATAACCAAAAACGGTTTTGATTCCCTGCTGCTTTAATGCGGCTACAACCAGTTGTGCTCCTGTCATCGTAACCCTCCCAAACTGTGTATGGCACAGTAAACCATGTTGTGTTTGCACTTCATGTGCGCTCCCATTCTTCCTGTCATATCGGGTTGGATAATCGCCAACCAGTATGAACTTTTTAGTTTAATAGTTGTAAAAAAACCCCCGGACTTTTCAGTGCGGGGGTCTTTTGAATCTGGTGGTTATTTTGCGCCCACTAGCCCCCGCGCGGAATCAATAATGACCACGATAATCAGGCTTAGCAGTAGGTTAATGTGAGCGTTCAAATTCATCACTTAATTCTTAAAATAGTTGGCGTAATATCTTACGAAATTGTTTGCGTCTCTAGTGTTAACACACAATTCCGTTAAATGACAAGCAAAAACTCATTCTTTTTTCACATTCTTTCAGCATCACAACAAGCTATATAACAATCTCTCGTGTGCAAATAAGGGCGCAGAAACAGAACGAACACTTTTTAAACAACCACAAAGGAATGAAATGGGACTCGCAATTATTCACAGCCGAGCCAGTGTTGGCGTGCAAGCACCGACAGTGACAGTTGAAGTACATATTAGCAATGGTATGCCCGGTTTTACGTTGGTCGGCTTGCCAGAAACGACGGTCAAAGAGTCTCGTGATCGCGTGCGCAGCGCTATCATTAATTCCCGTTTTGAGTTTCCCGCCAAGCGTATTACGGTCAATCTAGCCCCTGCGGATCTCCCCAAAGAGGGTGGTCGATTTGATTTACCGATCGCGTTGGGTATTTTGGCGGCCTCACAGCAGATAGCGCTAACGAAGTTAGATGGGTATGAGTTTATTGGTGAATTAGCCTTATCTGGTGAGTTGCGTCCTGTTAAAGGTGTATTACCCGCCGCTTTAGCTGCGAATCGAGCCAAGCGCTGTTTGGTGGTGCCTCATGGTAATGGTGATCAAGCCGCGTTAGTGGCAAAGGATCAGCATAAATCGGCGCAAACGCTGCTTGAGGTGTGTGCTGATTTGTGTGGCCAGCAAACCCTCTCTCTTTTTCAAACCGAACCTAAACCGTGCCAAGCGAAAAGTACTCGCGATCTGCAAGATATCATTGGTCAACAGCAAGGAAAGCGAGCGTTAGAAATCGCAGCCGCGGGCAACCATAACCTGCTTTTTCTCGGTCCACCCGGAACGGGTAAAACCATGCTTGCCTCTCGGTTGTGTGATTTATTACCAGAAATGAATGAGGATGAAGCGATGGAAACCGCTTCGGTTGCTTCTCTGACTCCACAAGACATTAACCAGCACAACTGGAAGCAAAGGCCATTTCGCTCGCCTCATCATTCCAGTTCAATGGCGGCGCTGGTCGGTGGCGGTTCTATTCCGAGGCCGGGGGAAATTTCTTTGGCACACAATGGGTTATTGTTTCTTGATGAAATGCCGGAATTTGAACGAAAAGTGCTCGACTCATTGCGTGAGCCATTAGAGTCAGGTGAAATTATTATTTCAAGAGCGCAAGGCAAAACGCGTTTTCCAGCTCGCTTTCAATTAGTGGGAGCGTTGAACCCCAGCCCAACCGGCTATTACGAAGGCACGCAAGCCAGAGCCAACCCGCAGAGTATTTTGCGCTATTTGGGACGCTTATCGGGGCCATTGCTTGATCGCTTTGACATGTCGATAGAAATCCCCTCGCTTCCCAAAGGAATGCTGGCAAATGGCGGCGAAAGAGGTGAAGCAACGGCTGTGGTTAAAGAAAGAGTGCTGATTGCTCGTGAACGGATGGTGATTCGTAATGGTAAGGTTAATGCTTTGTTGGGGAGCCGAGAAATTGAACAGTATTGCCCTTTAAGTAAGGCTGACGCCGAATTTTTGGAAAATGCACTGCACCGCCTAGGGCTCTCCATCCGCGCGTATCATCGCATTATCAAAGTGGCGCGTACGATTGCTGATTTAGAAGGGGCCGAGCAGATTGCTAAGCCCCATCTAGCGGAAGCGCTCGGCTATCGAGCTATGGACCGCTTGTTGAAACAACTGACCGCACAAGCGGTGTAATGAACTTAAAATTGGTAATTTAACCCTAGCGCTGTAAAGAGAGACGATTCGTCGTAAAACGAGAGGTTTGAGCTCGATTGGTTATAACCGGCTAAAGCGATTAATGACCAATCATCCCAATCCATAAATTGGCTGTATTCGTACGCGAAGAATAGGCTCAGTTCATCGTCATTACGCACAGTGTGATTAAACAGTGAATTTCCACCTTGATAGTCGCGCTTGGTATAACCAGCGGTCAGCGCCAGTTTATGGCGATTGATAAACGTGAAGTAGGAGAGATCGGCGGCGTAAGAGTGATGAGTATTGGCGTCGCCATCCGCTTGGTGGTTGATATAAGTGATGGAGGGCTGTAACAAACTGGTTGGGCTCAGAGAGTAACGGTACTGCCCTTTTAGGTAGTAACTTTTACCATCACGAGCCAGTTCAGGGCTTGGAAACTGATCGTTGTCGATCTCTTTGGTCGCGTAAGCGACATCGATAGTCCATGGGCTGCCTTGAATACTATTGAATGTTAATCGGTAGGCATTTCCTGACTCATCGGTTTCTTGGCGCTGACTGTTTAGTTGGTAAGGGTTAGCCCAGGTTTTTCCAGACATCACGGTCGGTAAAAAAGCCACATCAACCACGGTACCTGTCTCCATCTCATATTGATACCCCAGCTGAAGCGCTAAAGTGCCTACGGCAATATCATCACGTGAGGTGCCTAGATAAACCTGTTGTTGACGTTTGTCCCCGAAGGTGTAAGCAAGGTTACCCAAAGGCCCAACGGCAAAGTTTGACTGCCGGCTACTCTTTGTTTCGAGTGATGTAATACGCTCATCTCCACCCGTATCAAACGATGATTGGGAAGATGCAAAAATAGTATTAATGGCAATCTCACCACTTAAACCTGTTTCTGGAGCCAGTTCGGCAGATACATGAAAAGCCAGAGCGCTAACAAGCGTCATGGACAGGTATTTATTCATTAGGAGTTTCCATACTTTGATTCAATAGTGGTTAAGTATATGAATAAACTTGGATGACGACACGATAAAACTAATCTGACCGTTTTATGAATGAAGGGTGAGCTTTGTCTTAGGCATACACAGTTTTGTGCTGCGATGGCTTGTGTTTCAAGATTGGTTGTATGAGAAAGCGCTGCAAGGTTGAACTTGATTAAGTAAAAATGAGGAGCCGTTGTGCTCCTCATTTGGGAATGATTACTTGGTCAGTAGGTAATTGACCAGTTCGAAGTATTCATTGGTCGATTTAACACCTTGTCCCTGCACCAAATAATGATTGTTAACCACGACAGCAGGCACACCTGAAAGGCCGCTTTCTTGGAACTGTTTATCAAAGCGGCGCACCATTGAATCGACGGCAAAACCATTAAAGGCGGCATCAAATTTTGCTGTATCAATACCTTCGTCTAGGAAGATTTGGCGTAGATCCGCATCATCTCTTGGTGGTTTACGCATCGTGTGGATGCGGTTAAACATCACGGGCACCATTTTGTCTTCAACTTTGAGGGCAAGCATGGTGGCGTAAGCTTTACTCATTGATTTACCCATAGAGCCACCCATAAAAGAAACATGGTTTTTCTGCAGAGTAACCCCTTGTGGGAGCTGCTTTTTCAGTTGGGCGATGATCGGCTCAAAGGTATTGCAGTGTGGGCAGTAAAAGGAGAAAAACTCCGTCACGGTTGGATTTTTAGAGGGTTCAAGATCAAGCACTTTGTAATGCTCACCTTCTTTAAATTGGGCTGCATGAGCCGATAAACTCAGCAGTAAGGTTGCAACCAGTGCAAAAAGCTTCTTCATTGTATACTCCATTTATTGCTTCAAGGTGACTTACCATTGTGGCATTAGTGAGAGCGTAGGCTCGTCTAATGCTGCTATTTGTTCTTTAAACGCAAGCACTTGGCTTTCCCAATATTTAGGGTCATTAAACCAAGGGAAGGCGAGTGGAAAAGCAGGGTCCTGCCATCGTTTGGCCAACCATGCCATGTAATGCACCATTCGTAGACCGCGTAACGGTTCAATTAGTTTCAATTCGGCTGGATTAAAATCGTGAAACTCTTGATACGACTCTAAGATAATGTCCAACTGCATTCGCTTATCTTGCAATTCGCCATTGAGTAGCATCCACAAATCCTGTACTGCTGGTCCATTGCGAGCATCGTCTAAATCGACAAACATAGGCCCATCTCGCCACAAAATATTGCCTGGATGGCAATCACCATGCAAGCGGATGGCCGCGGATTTTGCTGGCCATTGCTGTTCAATTTTGTTGATCAATAACGATAAGTCACTGAAAAAGGTATTTTGCAAGTGCTGAGGTATGAAGGACGCATTTTCCAATAGCTGTTTGGGTTGATAAAGATACTCATCTAAGCTGATGGTTGGGCGATGAACAAATGTACGAGTGGCACTGATGTGATGAATGCGTCCAAGAAACCGGCCCACGCCTTCTAATTGGTCCATATTGTCCACTTCAAACTGCCGCCCACCCACACTGTTAAACAGCGCGAAATGATAGCCCTGATAGTGATGTAAGGTTGCACCGTTGATGAGCAATGGCTCAGCAATCGGAATTTCCGCCGCGTACAGCTCGCGTGTGAAATCGTGCTCCTCTTGAATTTGCTCAACACTCCAGCGCTGAGGTCGATAGAATTTCACCACATAGCGTTGGCGTTCTTCATCGATGAATTGATAAACGCGGTTTTCGTAACTGTTGAGTGCCAGAAATCCTGATTCAGCACGAATGCCGATGCTTTCTAAGGCATACCACATGTTATCAGGGGTGAGTGCATCAAAATGGAAAGAAGCTTTGGTCATGATTAAAAAGGGCCCATTACTGAGCCCTTTTCCATTCGTTACGAAGTTAGAGTTTATTAATAAACCGGCTCTCAACTTCTATCGTGAATTGGTTACTGTCCGTGAGTATAAACTGAATCGTCGCTATAGGAGAGCTGAGTTTGTCAGGAGCGACGCCAAGGCTGGTTGGTAGGTTCAATACCTCTCCTGGTTTGACTTGAATGGTTTGTTTACCATACCAAGAGACGTCCGATAGCCCTTTCACGTCAAGCTTATACTCTTGCGTTTGCTGAGTTTTGTTGATGACTTTCAAGGTGTAAGTGTTCTCAATTTCACCATTGCTGTTGGTTTTAAATAGCTGGTTTCTATCACGCAATACACTTAAGCCGACCGGATCAACACTGGCTACTTGAGCGATGAATAAGCCAAACATCACCAGCAGTACCGTGCCATAACCGAGCAATTTAGGCCTGAGTATTTTTGTGTGGTGGCCGGAGAGGCGGTGTTCTGTGGTATAGCTGATGAGCCCTTTTTCATAGCCCATACGTTCCATCGTGGTATCGCACGCATCAATACAAGCGCCGCAGTTAATGCATTCGTACTGCAAGCCATCACGAATATCGATGCCAGTCGGACACACTTGTACGCACAAATCACAATCAATGCAGTCACCTAAACCGAGTGCTTTGTGATCGGCTTTACGAGCGCGTGGCCCGCGAGTTTCACCGCGTTTGCTGTCATAGCCAACAATAAAGGTATCTTTGTCAAACATCGCAGACTGAAAGCGAGCATAAGGACACATATGGATGCAGACGATCGAACGCATCCAGCCTGCATTTCCGTAAGTACAAAGGGTGAAAAAGAGTACCCAGAAGACGGGCCAGAAACTTTCATCGAGTGTGAAAAAGTTCACCACGAGTTCGCGTACCGGGACGAAATAGCCGACAAAAGTAAAACCAGTACCGAGTGCAATCGCCAGCCAAGCAATGTGTTTGATGGCTTTTCTTATAGCAAGATTAGCTGTGAGTTTTCCTGAGTCCTGCTTGCGGCGTTTATTGGCGGCGCCTTCGAGTTTTTCTTCAAACCAAATGTAGATAAATGTCCACACAGTTTGCGGGCACAGATAGCCACACCAGACACGGCCAAGAAAAGTGGTAATAAAAAACAGGCCGAATGCCGCAATCATAAACAACAGGGCAAGTAGAGTTAGGTCTTGTGGGTAAAGTGTGGTGCCGAAAAAGTTAAATTGCTGGTGGCCGATGTCGAGCAAAATCGCTTGGCGATCACCATAAGAGATCCACGGTACTAAAGTAAAAAGCAGCAGTAAAAACCAGCCACCATAGCGGCGGAGTTGTTGATAAGTACCTTTACTTTCGCGCACATAAATACGGTTGCTGGGGTTAAAACGGTCACCGTTGCCTTTGTGAGTTTTGGGGTTGAATATTTTAGGAGTCACATCCTTTATATCGATTTTGTCCTGACTCATGAAATGATCCTTGTTGGGCTGTAAGGTGTGATTTCTTTTAGTTCACACTCTGCGACATTGCTGTTTTCTCTTTGGGTGCAATACCAAGATGAGAAATTATCATTGTTCAATCTTTATTTATTAAGCGGCAAGTATAACGCCAATAACAATTTTATTTCTTTAACACTATCAACCTTTAACAATAAAGCCTCAACTCGTGAGGCTTATCGCTAATAATAAAAAAGCGACCTAATAAGGCCGCTATCTTGATCATTATCACAGGGGCTACATCATTTTATGATGCCACGCGCGCGTAAAATGGCTGTTTTAAAATCATCTTCCTGATCTTTCTTCAGGCCTGGAATCATTTCGTCTTTGGCGCTGTTGCGCATTTTTAGATGGTAGATCAATACATCATCCGTGAGTGCTTCTAAAGGTCCTTTATAACCCGCTTCTTGAGCCAGTTTGGTGATGAATTGCATTAAGTTGAGCTGCTGATCTTTTTGCCATTCAGGCGCAAGTAGTTCAATTAGCTCTTCAATTCGATGACATTGCATTCTCTTTTCCCCAATTTTTATAAGTATTTTGAGTAAAGGTATCAAATTGCGGATTGAAGTCCAATTGAGCGCAAAGAAAAAGCGCAGGGTTTAGCTGCGCTTTTTAATTATGCTGCCTGAACAACATTAGTTGTGCTCGATGCAGTAAGGGCATTTTTTTCAACTAAAGTCATTGCTGGAGCGACTTTTTTTGCAGTCGGAGCAGCAGCAAAACCACTACGACGACGCATTGCACTACGGTTTGTGTGCGAAAACCTGACAGCTGTTGGGCGCATTCATTAACCTAACGGTCAGGCACATCCATTGCCAATCTAATGGCCTGAATCACCATGAGTTGAGCTTCATAATTGAAGGGTGGCTCTTCTGGCTCTCGCCAATCCAAATAATGATTCAGGAATAACGATATGCTTTCATATCGTAGTTAGATTAGCACCAAGTTTTGAATTGATCGATAGTTGAACGATTGTTGAGATGAATATTCTTGCAAATAAAGCTTAAAATTGTGTGAGATGCTTGGTTGAGTTTGTCATCTGATCGGCATTGCATCGCGTTTTGTTAAATAGGAGGTACCTATGTCGTTTACAAAAAACTCGCGATTTATCGCTCTCCTTGATACCCGTTCGTTATGAAATCTTCATTTAGGCTTACAACTGTAAGCTGAGGTGTGCAATACTAAGCCTACATTTTGTTGCTTTTGGTATGGTGTTTATGTCTGCTGTTGACAATGACGGCTATGGTGCTGGTGAAGAACGGGCGAATGCACTGAGTCATGGTTTGGGGCTATTGCTTAGTTTTGTTGGTTTAGTCTTGCTGCTGATCAAGGCAACAAGTGCGCAGGCCGATGCATTGACTTATATCAGCATGAGTCTCTATGGTGGCAGCATGATAGCGTTATTCCTTGCTTCAACGCTGTATCACTCCGTTGCGACACCGAAAGCCAAACGCTGGCTAAAAACGTTCGACCACTGTGCCATTTATCTACTGATTGCCGGAAGTTACACCCCCTTTTTGTTGGTTAGCCTTCGCACTCCTTTGGCGATAGGTCTTATGGTGGTGATCTGGCTGCTGGCGCTGCTCGGTATCATCATGAAAATTGCCTTTGTCTATCGTTTTAAAAAGTTCTCACTAGTGACTTATTTGGCGATGGGGTGGTTATCCTTGGTTGTGATCTACCAACTGGCCCTCAATATCGAGGTCGGTGGTTTGGTGCTACTTGCTGTTGGTGGTTTGGTCTATTCGCTCGGGGTGATTTTTTATGTAGCGAAACGCATTCCCTATAACCATGCGATTTGGCATTTATTCGTGCTAGGTGGCAGTGCTTGTCACTTTTTTGCGGTTTACCTTTTTGTTCACCCAGTAAGTGCTTAACGCATTTCGACCCGCTCAATGTTGGCCGAAATTTGATAGCCTTGCTGGCGATCAACCTGAAGGGTAATCGGCTTTCCTTGCGCTTGAGTTTGTGGGCGTAAATAGCTATCAGCCATCCGTTTAATGGATTGCCAAATGGATAACTGTTGAGTGAGCAGTGGTTGACCTTGCTCGTCATAAAGAGTGATGCTGAGCACTACCGCAATGACAGATTGCGAGCTTTGATTGGTGATGGCTGTTGGGATAACGAGTGTATCTCCTTGGTAGTAAGCCGCGCCGAGTACCACTTCCACTCCAGAATCTGACAGTTGTAAAATCGGTTTTCCACTCTCCATCTCAAAGGTGGTTGCTCGGGCTTTTTGAGCAATAGGGGCCGCGTGAATGACGGTTTCCGGCGACATTGATTGCGGTTCAACATATTGCCATGTGAAATCATCATTGAGTTTCACCTGGCGGCCATCTTCTAAGGTCAGAACTTGCGCGCAAGATACGGCGCTTGCTGTCATGCTTAACAGCATCATTATCACAGGTATTGTCTTCATCTTAACGTCGCCAAAATGCAGGGAAAAACAGAACGATAATCGTCAAAATTTCTAAACGCCCCATCAACATCCCTAAGCTCAGAACCCACTTTGCTGCGTCAGGCAGTGGTGCGAAGTTGCCCGTTGGACCAATCACCGAGCCCATTCCGGGACCAACGTTGGCCACTGCGGTGATGGAACCTGAAATGCTGGTGACAGGGTCAAGGCCCATAGCACTGAGCGCGCCTGCGATAGCAATGACAGTGATAAAAAAGGTCAAACCAAAAGCGACGACTGAGCGGACAATATCATCATTAACTGGACGATGATTATAGCGCTGTACGAAGATGCCTGATGGATGGACCAACTTCATAATTTGTTTATTGAGCAGCGTCATCGCAATTTGGAAGCGGAACACTTTAATCCCACCAGAGGTTGAGCCGGAACAAGCTCCTGCTGCCATTAAGAAGATAAACAGTGTGCTTGGCAGTGCGCCCCAGGCGGTGAAATCTTCCAAACCAAAACCAGTAGTCGTGACCACTGAAACGATATTAAACATCGCCACTCGCAGGGCGTCCAACCAGTAGTAGCCTAGTTTGAGATTCAGCCACAACGCAATGATGAGACTGGCAATTAGGAAAAGATAAGCAAATCCGCGAACTTGTGCGTCTTTTATGATCACTTTGATATTTTGTTTTCGGGCCGCAGCGACAAACAGTAGAAAGGGCAAGCCCCCCAAAAACATAAACAGCGTTGCTACCCAATGTGCACCGTTTGAGAAGTGGTTCATCGAACCGTCGGAGGTGGAATATCCACCAGTCGACAAGGTGGTAAATGAGTGGTTGATCGCTTCAAAAAGCGTCATGCCAGTGAGGATATAACCAATCAAGCACAGTAAGGTCAGTACCAAATAGACCAGCACAATATTTTTCGCGACAGTTTTGGCGCGTGGGCTACTTTTATCGGACCAATCAGACGATTCGGTTTGGAACAATTTCATCCCACCCACATTGAGCATTGGTAATACCGCTACCGCCATTACGATAAACCCAACCCCACCAAGCCATTGCAGAATAGAACGCCACAACAAGATGCTGGGCGGCATATTATCAAGGCCACTGAGCACGGTTGAACCTGTAGTGGTTAACCCTGACATGGTTTCAAAGTAGGCGTCGGTAAAGCTGATGTGGTTGATAAAGACGAAAGGGAGCGCCGCGAAAGCGCTGGCAACCGTCCACACTAAGCTGGTGATGAGAAACATATCGCGCACGCTGAGCTTAAAGTGTGCGGTACGCCCCAAGCTTAAGCAGATAAAGGCGACAATATGAGTGATGATGACCGCTTGAGCAAAATCAAGGAAGCCACCCGTACCGGTAAAAAAAGCGACCAGTGTCGGCACATACATAAATAGGGCGAGCTTAGACAGCACGAGTCCTATAACGAATGAAATGGGGCGTAAATTCAGCATGACGCCAATGACCTATAGGAAAAATGGGCTAGGTTGGAACAAGGCTTCCACATCGGGCACGTACTTTTTATCCACTAAGAACATCACCACGTGATCATCTTGCTCGATAATAGTGCGGTCATGGGCGATTAACACTTCTTCACCACGCACAATCGCGCCAATGGTTGTGCCCGGTGGCAGTTTAATATCACCCACTGCGCGTCCCACCACTTTAGAGGTGTTTTGGTCGCCATGTGCAATTGCCTCAATCGCCTCTGCCGCGCCACGGCGTAGCGAAGAGACGTTAACGATATCGGCACGACGTACGTGAGTCAGCAGTGCGGAAATGGTGGCTTGTTGGGGTGAAATCGCGACATCAATCACGCCGCCTTGTACGAGGTCGACATACGCGCCACGCTGGATAAGTACCATCACTTTTTTCGCGCCCATACGCTTGGCGAGCATGGCGGACATGATGTTGGTTTCATCTTCGTTGGTGAGCGCAATAAATACATCGACTTGGTCGATGTTCTCTTCGGCTAGCAGCTCTTGGTCCGCTGCATCACCACAAAATACTATGGTGTTTTCTAACTCTTCCGATAACTGCTCTGCACGTGGGTAATTACGCTCAATCAGTTTAACGCTGTAGCTGTGCTCTAAACGTTTAGCTAAGCTTGCCCCAATGTTACCCCCGCCAACAATCATGATACGACGATAGGTTTTTTCCAGCCGCTGTAGCTCACTCATGACCGAGCGAATATGATTACTGGCTGCCACGAAGAACACTTCATCGTCAGCTTCAATAATGGTAGTGCCTTGTGGGCGAATCGGCCGACCTTGGCGGAAAATGGCCGCGACGCGGGTATCAATGTGCGGCATGTGCTCACGCAGCGCTGAAAGAGCATTACCCACCAGTGGCCCGCCGTAGTAAGCTTTCACAGCCACTAGACTTACTTTTTCTTCGGCAAAACTCACTACTTGCAGTGCGCCGGGGTATTGGATCAACCGTTCAATATAGCTCGTCACTAGCTCTTCAGGGGCGATGAGGTGATCCACCGGGATCGCGCCTGACTGAAACAAAGTCTCTTTTTCAAGCAGATATTCAGGAGAACGAATACGCGCAATTCGGTTGGGCGTATTAAACAAAGAGAACGCCACCTGGCATGCCGCCATGTTGGTTTCGTCGGTATTGGTGACCGCAACCAGCATGTCTGCGTCCTGTGCACCCGCTTCACGCAATACATCAGGGTGGCTGGCGTGGCCATGAATCACCCGCAAATCGTACTTGTCTTGCAGCTCGCGCAAGCGGTCGCTATTTTTGTCGACAATGGTGATGTCATTGTTCTCGCCGACCAAGTTTTCGGCCAGTGTGCCACCGACCTGACCTGCACCAAGAATAATGATTTTCATACTCTGTTCTCTTTCTACCTGCCGAATATCGGCCACTGAAAAGGCAGCAATAATGCTGCCAATGTGCGTCGAATTTACGCTTGTTTGGTTAATACTGCGTAGTAAAAACCGTCCATATCTTCTTCTCCGGGAAGTATCTGACGCCCCGGCTGCTCACGATCGGAACCCACTAATTGAGCGTTATGAGTTCGTTCTAAGAAGGCTTTGACCTGCAAGCTGTTTTCTTGTGGAGTGACTGAGCAGGTTGCGTAAACCATAGTGCCACCGACTTTTAATTGCTTCCACATTGCGTCCAGTATTTCGCTTTGTAATTGAGCCAATGCCTCAATATCGCTACCACGACGTAGCCATTTGATGTCTGGATGACGGCGAATAACCCCAGTGGCAGAGCAAGGTGCATCTAATAAAATTCGGTCAAATTGTTCGCCATGCCACCATTCTTCAGGATAACGAGCATCACCGCAGATCACATCAGCGCGAAGTTGCAGGCGTTCTAAGTTGTCATAGACGCGTTCAAGGCGGGTTGCATCGCTGTCAATCGCAACCACTTCAGTATCGTGTGTGTGCTCCAGGATGTGCGCGGTTTTACCCCCTGGGGCGGCGCAGCAATCTAAAATCAGCTCGCCTGCTTTAGGTTGAAGGTAGTCAATCGCTAGCTGCGCCGCGGCATCTTGCACCGATACCCAACCACGATCAAAACCGGGTAAAAGCGTTACATCGCAAGGTGCAGCGAGTTTTATTGCGTCGGCGGCGTGAGAGTGCACGCTGCACTCGATATTTTCGCTAGCTAGTAGTGCAAGATATTCATCACGAGTGTGGTGCTGACGGTTGACGCGCAACCACATTGGCGCTTTTTGATTGTTCGCTTGTACAACCGTTTCCCACTGTTCTGGGTACGCTTGTTGTAACAGTTTAAGTAGCCAACTTGGGTGGCCATATTTGCCTGCGTTGTGGCTAACGGCAATAGCGTCCAGTGCTTCTTGATCGCGCAAGTAGCTGCGCAATACGGCGTTGATTAGCCCACCTAAATTTTCACCGCGCAATGTTTTGGTGCCTTCAACCGTCTCGGCTACTGCGGCGTGAGCGGGAATGCGCATAAAGCTCAATTGGTAGATACCAACTAAAATAAGATGGTGAAAAACCCGCTTTTTCCCTTTCAGTGGGTTGTCCATTAGCTCATTGGCAATTGACTCCAAACGAGGCAAATAACGCAAAGCCCCATAGCAGATCTCTTGCAACAGAGCGTGGTCTCTTGGGCGGATGGTTTTTTGCGCCGCAGGAAGTGCGTGAGAAAGTGAGTGGCCTTTATCAACCACTTGAAACAACACGTTAGCCGCAGCTGCGCGAACATTCATAGAAGTACCGACTTTAAATAAATGAAAATCAATGAGGGCATCTCTGCCCTCGTTAAGGTTTAGCTAAGTTGTGTGCCGACTTCAAACCAGCTTGCGCGCGAATTGAGAATGTCTTGCACTGACATCGCTTTTTTGCCCGGCACCTGCAACTGCTCAAGCACCAGTAAGCCGTTGCCGGTTGCCACATAAATACCCGATTTATCGGCTTGAACAATCGTGCCTGCAGGGTGGTCGCTGGTTTGTGCTTCAACGCGACTTTGCCACACTTTAATGCTGTTCTCAGCCACATCAAAATGGCTCATTGGCCATGGATTGAAAGCGCGCACGCAGCGTTCAATAAAAGCAGCATCCGCTGACCAATCGATTTTGGCTTCTTCTTTGCTAAGTTTTTGTGCGTAGTTAGCCAATGTATCATCTTGTTGAGTGGCAATCGCTTTGCCACTGGCGATATCGGCGATGCATTCTACCAACGCTTGTGGGCCTAACTCGGCCAGTTTGTCATACATAGAAGCGCTGGTGTCTGTTGCCTCAATCGGCAGCTTAGCAATTTTGAGCATATCGCCCGTATCTAGGCCGACATCCATTTGCATGATGGTTACACCCGTTTCACTGTCTCCCGCCCAGATCGAGCGTTGGATCGGTGCGGCACCACGCCACCGTGGCAGAATGGAACCGTGTACGTTAATACAGCCAAGCCTTGGCATATCAAGTACGGCCTTTGGTAGCAGTAATCCGTAGGCGACTACTACCATTAAATCTGCGTTGAGATCGGCGAGCGCTTGCTTGGCTTCGTCGCTCTTAAAGTTCTCTGGTTGATACACAGCAATATTGTGCTCAACGGCCATCTGTTTCACTGGGCTGGCGGTCAGTTTTTTACCGCGCCCTGCCGGGCTATCTGGTTTAGTGTACACCGCGATAACCTCATGCTCCGAAGACAACAACGCCGCCAAATGACGGGCGGCGAAGTCCGGAGTACCTGCAAACACAATGCGTAATGATTGGCTCAAGGTAACCTCACTTAAGTTAGTTTTTTTCGTTATAGCGTTTGATTTTCTCTAGCTTATCTCTAATACGCTTACGCTTTAATGGCGAAAGGTAATCCACAAACAGTTTGCCTTGTAAGTGATCAAGCTCGTGTTGAACACAAATGGCTAAAAGGTCATCCGCTTCAAATGAGAATTCGTTGCCATCACGATCTAACGCTTTGACTGTGACTTCTGCTGCGCGAGGAACAAGGGCGCGTGAGCCCGGGACCGACAGACAGCCTTCTTCAATGCCATCTTCACCGCGTTTCTCTAAAATTTCAGGGTTAATCAGAACCATTGGCTGGTCGCGACTCTCTGAAATATCGATCACAACGATGCGTTGGTGAATATCGACTTGCGTTGCGGCAAGGCCGATACCGTCCTCGTCGTACATAGTCTCAATCATGTCATCGACGATTTTTTGGATCTCAGGTGTCACTTTCTCTACCGGTTTTGCCACGGTACGAAGACGATCATCTGGGAATGTTAATACTTGTAATACAGACATATACACTCGAAATATTGAACTGTGCCGAAACAGCTTAAAGCTTGTTGGCTCAATTCTAGACATTTTATGACCCAAATGACAGCATCCAAATGTTAATAATCTGATTCATCCTTACTTATTTCGGCCAAGGAACAGAGGTCATGTCACGATTTATTCGTTATTTAGTGTGTGTGTTTTTACCGTTGTCATTGGTCGTTAATGCGTTGGCGGCGGAGGATATGGCGCTCACCGTCAAAGCAAATGCCCCGCAGACATACACGGTCGTCAAAGGAGATACCTTGTGGGATATTTCTGCGCTCTATCTTGATAACCCCTGGTTGTGGCCACGTTTATGGCAAATTAACCCAGAGATCGATAACCCGCATTTGATTTATCCCGGCGATAAGCTGACCTTAGTCTGGCGTAACGGACAGCCGGTGTTGAGTTTAAAACCTATGGTCAAGTTGAGTCCGAAAGTGCGTGTGCTTGAGAAAAAAGCGGTTCCGACGGTGCAAGAGGGATTAGTGTTGCCGTATCTGTATACGGATCGCTTACTGGATAAGCAAACATTACAAGAAAGCCAGCGTGTGCTCGGTGCCAGCGACGGTAAACAATACCTGACGGCGCAAGATACGCTCTACATAAGCGGGCAACAGACTCACCCCAAATGGGGTATTTATCGTGAAATCGCTGAGTTTTCTCGTCATGATGCTGCCGCGAAAAATAAAACTATGGTTGCTTTGCGTTTGATTGCTTCTGGTGAATTGGTCTCCGCCGATGAGGCTTTTAGCGGGCTAACCATCACCGCACAGCAACAAGAGATAAGAGTCAATGATATTGCCCTACCTGAAGTGGGCGTCGAAACCTTAACGCTTTCAACCACTTTTTTCCCATCGCCATCGCGACTACAAGCTGAAACGCATATCCTCGGATCGTTGGAGGGTAGTGAGTATTCGGCGCAGAATCAGGTAGTTGTGATCGATAAAGGTCTTGCAGATCAACTGCGTCAAGGGACGATGTTTGATTTGATTCAAGCCGGTTCTAAAGTGTCTGGAAAGAAAGGACAGCACCAACAGAACCTTGATGAAACCCTGCAATTACCAAGCAGCTTGGTGGGCAGTTTGATGGTCATTCGACCTTATGAACATTTTAGTTTGGCTTTGATTACCGATAGCCTCGTGCCGATTGGTAAAAGTGTAATCGCGGTTTCGCCGCTCAAACCAGAGCTAACAATCGAGCCAAATGAACAAGCCGATACGGACTCGGTGGTTAAGGATGATACCGCAAGCTGATGGAGCAGAACGAATTAGCGGCGTGGCTAGCATTCAGCTTTGTGCCAAAATTGGGTGGCAAGAAACTTTCTCGTCTTGCTAGCGTCGCTTCTCTTGCTCATTTAATTGACTATTCCGAGCGGGAGTTAGCCGCGTTGGGTCTAGTTCAAGATCAAATCCGTTATCTGCGCGAGACGGCCCCTCAAGAAGTTGAAGAATGCCTAAGTTGGCAGCAAGCTAATGAGTCTCATCATATCCTTACTCCATTTTGCGATGGTTATCCTTCTTTACTAAAAGAAATTGCTACCGCACCTCCGGTTTTATTTGTCAAAGGACGAATAACAGCACTCTCTGATCCGCAAATGGCGATCGTCGGCAGTCGTAATGCGAGCCCTGATGGCCAACGAGTTGCTCATCAGTTTGCGCGAGAATTTGTGCAACAGGGCTTGCTTGTTACCAGTGGTTTGGCATTAGGTATTGATGGACATGCTCATGACGGTGCGTTGCAAGCGGGTGGTGAGACGATAGCCGTGCTCGGTTCGGGCCTTGAATCTATTTACCCAGCGCGACATAAAAAATTAGCGCAACGGGTGATGGAAAGCGGAGCATTAGTCTCGGAATTTCGTCCCAAAGCCAAACCAAGGCCAGATAACTTTCCGCGGCGAAATCGCATTATCAGTGGGTTAGCGGTTGGTGTTTTAGTGGTGGAGGCGGCGGAGAAAAGTGGCTCGTTGATCACGGCGCGCTATGCGGCTGAGCAAGGGCGAGATGTGTTTGTTATTCCGGGCTCCATTGCTAACCCAAATTGCCACGGTAGTAATCAACTTATTCGTTGTGGGGCGTGCTTGGTGCAAAACAGTGAACAAGTATTATCTGAAATTGGCACCTTAGTAGACTGGTCATTGCGCCAAAAGCAGCCTCAACCTGATTTATTTTCTGTACAGAGCGATCAGCAATTGCCATTTGCTGAACTGTTAGCTAACGTAGGAGTAGAGGCTACGCCTGTTGATATTCTTGCGAGCAGGACCCATATACCTGTCCATGAAGTCATGATGCAGCTTTTAGAACTTGAGCTTTCAGGTCATGTTGTTGCCGTTTCTGGCGGCTATATTCGTAAGGGGAAGGGTTAGCTATGATGATGGATATATTGATGTATCTATTTGAAACCTACGTCCATAGCGATGTAGATTTGCAAGTCGATCAAGATGAGCTTGAAGATGAATTGCTTCGAGCCGGTTTTCACCAGAAAGATATCTATAAGGCCCTGAATTGGTTAGAAGAGCTTGCGGCATTGCAACAAACCGATGCTCATTCAGCGATGGCAACCAGTGCTGCGACTTCGATGCGGATGTACACAGCACAAGAGATGGACAGGCTGGATCTTGAAAGCCGAGGTTTTTTATTGTTCCTTGAACAAGTGAAAGTATTAACTCCTGAAATTCGTGAAATGGTGATTGATCGAGTGATGGGTTTAGAAACCAATGAATTTGAATTGGATGACTTAAAGTGGATCATTTTGATGGTGCTATTTAATGTACCGGGAAATGAAAATGCTTACACGCTTATGGAAGAGCTGCTATACACCAAAGATCAAGGTATTTTGCATTGATTGCAGCCGTTCGTTTAGTTGAGCATTATGAGTCGTAAAACCGAGTCCCCCCTTTTTTCTGCGCATGGACAAGCGCTGCAGCATGAGCCTTGTCCGCAATGTGGTGGCCAATTACAGCTTCGTCGGGGTAAGCATGGGCTGTTTTTAGGCTGTAACCATTATCCCAATTGTGACTATATTAAGCCGCTGCAGCAAAATGATGGTCATATCGTTAAGGAGTTGGGTGTGCCATGCCCAGAGTGTGGCCATGAATTAGTGTTACGCCAAGGTCGTTATGGCATGTTTATCGGGTGTAGTCATTATCCGCATTGCCACCATATCCAAGATACAGATTCCCCTGCAGACAATGTTCCTCAGTCAAAACAGCTTTGTCCTGAATGTTTGAAAGGCCATTTAGTGGAGCGAAAAACGCGCCATGGTAAAACTTTTCATGCTTGCGATAATTACCCTAAATGCAAGTTTGCCGTTAATCAGCAACCTGTTGCCGGTAAATGCGAAAAATGTGGGTTTGGATTATTGATAGAGAAAAAACTCGCCAGTGGTATCAAGCTGCAATGTGCTGATCGAAAATGTGGTCATATTCAATCCGCCACAGAGCAAAGTGACGGCATATAAAAATGGCACATTGAACGTGCCATTTTTTATCCATATTTATCGTCAATTAGGTTTATTTTAGAGCGTCGGCTTGAGCGCTTGAACAAAATGGTGCAAGGCTGGATACGTTGTCGCATCAAGCACTTCAGCCAAGCAACAGAGCGTTCGTTGCAACTGCGCGTTGTAATCTGCACTGACATTAATATGGCCCATTTTGCGCCCAGCACGTTTCTCTTTGCCATACCAATGAATGTGGCAGCCTTCAATCGCCATCACGGCTTCTGGTAAATTGTCCTCACCCAAAATATTAATCATCGCGGTTGGGCGAAGTAACTTCGTGCTGCCTAAAGGTAAGCCACATACTGCGCGAAGGTGATTCTCAAATTGACAGGTTTCTGCGCCTTGCTGTGTCCAGTGACCAGAGTTATGGACTCGTGGTGCAATTTCATTCACCAACAATGTTCCCTGCACATCAAAAAACTCGAGCGCTAGCACACCGACATAATTGAGACGAGCGGCAACCGAGGTAAACATCGACAGTGCTTGCTCTTGCAAGGCTGGGTCATCTATCGCTGTTGATAAACTCAGTACACCGTTAATGTGCACATTTTCTGCCAGCGGGTAAACCGCGATGCTGCCATCTTTGGCACGCGCGCCGACTAACGAGACTTCACGATCAAAGGGGACAAACTGCTCTGCCACTATCGCTTGAGTCGGAGTGACTTGGATACAGGCTTCCATTTCTGGCCAAATGAGCTCTGCTTGTGAAGCTTCTTTTAAACGCCATTGACCCTTTCCGTCATAGCCACCCAGTGCACTTTTTAGAACCATGGGCAGGCCGACGCTGGTTATCGCGGTATCTAAATCTTCACGAGTATTAATCACAAAGTATTGGGCATTTTTTGCGTTGGCTTCATCGAGTAGCGCTTTTTCAAGACGGCGATCGCCTCCGGCTTTAATGGCTTCGACGCTAGGAAGAAACTTACCACTTTGCTCACAAGCAGTGAGAATTTCATGGGGAATATGCTCAAATTCAGCGGTAATGACATCCGCTTGTTTGATCGCATTGTCTAAACCATGACCAGTGATGTGTAATGTCAAAGGATGGACGATGTTACCGCTGCCCACATCAAAAGCGGAGATTTGAATGTTCAGAGGAGCGCCAGCCAGCGCCATCATGCGTGCCAGTTGCCCAGAGCCCAAGACTAAAACGTGCATAGTATCAATCCTCTGCAGGGTTAGGGTGGCTCAACACCGCTTCAGTTTGTGCTAAACGAAATGCTTCCACTTTTGCCATGACGGCCTCATCACTGGTGCCGATGATTTGCGCGGCAAGCAGCCCAGCATTGGCCGCGCCTGCTTCTCCAATAGCTAAAGTGCCCACCGCAATCCCTTTTGGCATTTGCACAATCGAGAGTAAAGAGTCCATCCCTTTGAGTGCCTTTGACTGAACGGGAACGCCAAGTACCGGCAAGCTAGTAAACGCTGCCGTCATGCCCGGCAGGTGTGCGGCTCCGCCTGCGCCAGCTATGATGACTTTAAGGCCGCGTTCTCTTGCGCTGGTGGCGTAATCGGCAAGAAGTTGAGGTGTACGGTGAGCAGAGACAACTTTGGTTTCGTATGCCACACCAAATTGATCCAACATGTCAGCAGCTAGCTTCATTGTGGGCCAATCGGATTTTGAACCCATGATAATTCCGACTTTCATCTCAAACTCCTTAATACTTCTAAAAATGGGGTGAGCGGGATAATTTGCGCGCATTATACGAGTATTTTTTCCTTAGGAAAACGTTTGCGTCAGCTTAATTGTGCAATTGATACATTTTATAAACAAATAGCTTTAGCCAGTTTTCAACGAAGTTTGTACACTTAGCCGCACTGTATTAAAGAAACCGATGGACAGTTTTTGTGAATAACTTTGAACACACTTTGCAGGCTCTACGTGACGGTGAAGTAATTGCCTACCCAACGGAAGGCGTGTTTGGGGTTGGGTGTGACCCAGATAACCCGCAAGCCATTCAGAAGCTCTTAGCGCTCAAGCAGCGTCCTGTGGAAAAGGGGTTGATTTTAATTGCGGCCTCTTACGAACAATTGCTTCCTTATATTGATGAGAGCCAGTTGACATCAGAGCAGCTTGCACGAGTACATGCCACCTGGCCTGGCCCTGTGACATGGATAATGCCGACCAGTGATAAAGTCTCTACTTGGGTGAGTGGGCAATTTGATTCGATAGCCGTACGTGTGACAGATCATCCTTTAGTGCAAAAGCTATGCAATGCGTTTGGAAAACCATTAACCTCGACCAGTGCGAATTTAAGTGGTCTTGCACCTTGCCTGACAACGGAAGAAGTTGAATCGCAACTGGGTGAGCAACTGGTTGCGATTTTAGATGGTCAAACCGGTGGTCGAAATAAGCCCAGTGAAATTCGTGACGCGAAAACCTCACAAGTATTAAGACAGGGTTAATCCTGCTAAGGAAGTAAGCGATGCCAACCATTGATAAGCAAGCCGTCAAACAATTTTTGCTTGAGCTGCAAGACTCCATTTGCCAGCAACTTGAACAAGCGGATGGCCAAGCACTGTTTGAAGAAGATGCATGGCATCGCGAACCGAGTGAGCGTTTGGGAGGCGGTGGGCGAACTCGAGTGATGAAAGAAGGCCGTGTTTTTGAACAAGGCGGCGTGAATTTCTCGCATGTGCAAGGGCAGCAAATGCCCGCTTCAGCGACCGCGCATCGCCCTGAATTAGCTGGACGTCATTTTGAAGCGATGGGGGTTTCTTTGGTGATGCATCCAAACAATCCCTATGTTCCGACTTCTCATGCCAATGTTCGTTTCTTCATCGCTGAAAAAGAAGGCGAAGATCCTATCTGGTGGTTTGGCGGAGGATTTGACTTAACGCCTTTCTATCCGTTTGAAGAAGATGCTCAATCATGGCATGCCACAGCGAAAGCACTGTGTGTTCCTTTTGGTGAAAAAGTGTATGCCGAACATAAATCGTGGTGCGATGAGTATTTCTTCCTCCCTCATCGCAATGAAACGCGCGGTATTGGTGGCCTATTTTTCGATGATTTAAACGCTTGGGGATTTGAGCGCTGTTTTGCTTATATGCAAGCTGTCGGTAAAGGATACACCGCTGCGTATTTGCCGATTGTTGAACGTCGCCAAGCGATGGAGTACGGTGACAGAGAGCGCCAGTTTCAACTTTATCGCCGTGGTCGCTATGTAGAGTTCAACTTAGTGTATGATCGCGGCACATTGTTTGGTTTGCAAAGTGGCGGTCGAACGGAATCGATTTTAATGTCGATGCCGCCATTAGCTCGTTGGCAATATCGTTATCAAGCGGAAGAGGGCAGCGCAGAAGCGAAATTAAACACCTTCTTGCTGCCGAGGGAGTGGTGACCGCGGTACATTTTCAATGATAGGGGCGCCGAGGTGGCCCTGTTAATTATCGAGAGGCAAGGATATGGCTCATCACATTGATCAATATGCAGTATTTGGTAATCCAATCGGACACAGTAAATCGCCGATGATCCACACACTTTTTGCACGGCAAACCAGTCAGGAAATGCACTATACCGCTCAACTCGCGGCTCTAGATGGCTTTAAACAAGCGGCTGAAACCTTTTTTGCCTCCGGTGGTCGAGGGTGCAATATTACCGTGCCTTTTAAAGAAGAAGCGTATCAGTTTGCGGATCGATTAACCGAGCGAGCTCAACTTGCAGGCGCGGTCAATACACTGAAAAAATTAGATGATGGCGAAATCATCGGTGATAACACTGATGGTGAAGGGCTGGTTCAAGATCTGCTTCAGTACCAAGTGCCACTACGAGACGCTTCCATTTTAGTGATTGGTGCTGGCGGCGCGGCGCGCGGCGTGATTAAGCCCTTACTCGATCAGCACCCTACAAGTATCGTGATTACCAACCGCACCTTTGCAAAAGCCGAGCAGCTCGCCACGCTTTTTAGTCCCTTTGGCGCGGTAAAAGCAATCGCGCTGGAAGAGATTAATCAGCATTTTGACCTCATCATTAACTCGACCTCGGCTAGTTTAGATGGTGAATTGCCAAATATCGCTCCGACGATCTTCAGTAAGAGCAGTGTTGCCTATGACATGATGTATGGCAAAGGATTAACAACATTCAATCAGTGGGCATTAAGTCATCATTGCGCTCATGCTTATGATGGTTTGGGGATGTTGGTTGGGCAAGCTGCGGAGAGCTTTATGCTATGGCGCGGACTCAGGCCGGGTTCTCGACAAATATTGAGAGAACTGAGAAAAAATCTAGAAGGCTAATCATGAATCAAGCGATTTTATTTCCTGACCGACAAACGTGGCACTCGGCAAGCCAAAGCGTACTTTTTCCTGCTCAACACGCGGGAGCTTTGCTCGAGTGTACGGTACACAAGTCAGTACTGAGCCATCTGTCTGGTGAAATGATTACTAACGGTGAGCAAGCTATTCAAGTTTTTGAACAATGGCGATTTGACCTTGAAGAGCTTGCTGAAAGCTTGATTGAAGATGAAGCGTTCAATTTAGATGGACAAATAGAGATTAAAGCTTAGTTAATGGCTTTCTTTGACACTCGTAAGATAGTCATTTTTGTTCTGCACATAGTTGTCGGAAGATTTAAGCAAAAAAGCTCGCTCTTTATCTGTTAGCGGGCGGATCTGTTTCACTGGGGATCCTACATAAAGATAGCCGCTAACCAATACCTTGTTTGGTGGCACTAAACTGCCAGCTCCAACCATCACCTCCGACTCAACGACTACGCCATCGAGCACAATTGCTCCCATGCCAATTAAGACTCGATCATGGATTACGCAACCATGCAGCATCACTTTATGGCCAATTGTGACGTCATCGCCAATAATAAGTGGAAAACCATCCGGGTTTTCGGTGTTTTTATGAGTCACGTGCAGTACGCTGCCATCTTGAATGTTGCTACGTTGGCCAATGTGAATATGGTTTACATCGCCTCTGGCTGCAACCAATGGCCATATGCTGGAATCATCGCCTAAAACAATATCGCCAACCAACACCGAGCTACTATCTATATAGACGCGCTGTCCGATTTGTGGGGATATTCCTTTATAACTACGAATTGATGACATGCTCGTCTCCTTTAATAACTGACGCCATAAGATAAATTAAACAGAAATAGCGTCAAAACAACTCTTTTTGAATAAAAATTATCCCAACGAACAGAAAATCAAAAAAAACAGCAAAAAGGGGTTGCCAACGTGACGGCGATCTCTATAATGCCGCCTCACTGACACGGCACAGCCAGTAAGGGTTCAAGCCCAATTAGCCAGCCAATCAGTAGGTCAAATCGGTAAGACGAAATAATGTAAAAAAGTGTTTGACACTTTTCATTATCTCGCTAGAATGGCCGCCTCTTCAAAGGAAGCCTCGGCAACCCAGCGAAGAACGCTCTTTAACAATATAAACCTATCAATCTGTGTGGGCACTCGTTGATGATAATCAAAAAAGATTTATCAATGAACTGAGTGACCAATCAGAATCAAGTTTACTTGATTTTGGCACAGTCAATTCATTGTTGTTCTGTTGGAACAACAATAGCTTTAAAATTACTTTTTTACTTTCGAGTAAGAGCAGTTTTGAAGTCAGTATTCATTGAGCCGGTCTTAGGACCAACAAAACTTTAATTGAAGAGTTTGATCATGGCTCAGATTGAACGCTGGCGGCAGGCCTAACACATGCAAGTCGAGCGGCAGCACAGAGGAACTTGTTCCTTGGGTGGCGAGCGGCGGACGGG
>NZ_CAWPDB010000109.1:0-40910 GCF_963886625.1 Vibrio sp. V23_P3S9T160 | reverse complement strand
TTATATAAATTTTATATTTATTTTTAAACGAGCATCGATTTTTATTGCACAGATGGACAGTTATGTGTAAAAAAGTGCAAAGTTTCGAGTGAATTACCACCAATTTAAGTTAAACTCCTTAAAAGTAACCTTCTTACATATTAAGGCAGGGAATAGGACCAATGAAAAAACTGCTTCCACTATTCATCAGCGCAGCATTAGGCAGCCTGAGTTCTTCAGTATGGGCGGATACTCTTACTGAAATCTATAATCAAGCCAAAGAAAATGATCCTCAGTTACTGAGCTCTGCAGCTCAACGTGATGCTGCATTTGAAGCGGTAACATCTAGCCGTGGCGATCTGTTACCACAAATCAACCTGACCGCTGGTTACAATATCAACCGCAGTGATATTGATGCACGCGAAAGTGATAAGCTCACAGCAGGCATCAGTTTCTCTCAGCAGCTTTATCAACGTTCAAGTTGGGTTTCTTTAGACACGGCAGAAAAGAATGCACGCAAAGCGGATTCTGCCTATGCGGCCACCCAGCAAGGTCTGATTTTACGCGTTGCACAAGCCTATTTTGAAGTGCTTCGCGCCAAAGATAACTTGGCATTTGTCCGTGCAGAAAAAGCGGCAGTGGCTCGTCAATTAGAGCAAACGAAACAACGTTTTGAAGTCGGTCTTTCTGCAATTACTGACGTGCATGACGCACAAGCGCAATACGATGGCGTGCTTGCTGATGAAGTTTTGGCAAAAAATAGCCTCACTAATAGTTATGAAACCTTGCGTGAAATTACCGGCCAAGAACATTCTGATTTAAGTGTGTTGGATACGAATCGCTTTTCAGCCAGCAAAACAACACAGCCGATTGATGCTCTGCTTGAAGAAGCCCAACAGAAAAATCTCTCTTTGCTGACCGCTCGTATTGCTCAAGATGTCGCGAAAGATAATATTTCATTAGCAAGTTCAGGGCACTTACCCTCACTGACTCTTGATGGCGGCTACAAGTACGGCGATGAAAGTAATAATAACAGCGGCTCTAAAGGCGATTATAACGATTTTAATGTCGGTATTAACCTTGCGGTGCCATTGTACACTGGCGGAAAAACCACTTCGCAAACCAAACAAGCTGAATTTGCGTACGTTGCTGCAAGCCAAGATTTAGAAAAAACGTATCGCAGCGTTGTGAAAGATGTACGCGCATTTAACAACAACATCAATGCCTCTATTGGCGCTTTACGTGCTTATGAGCAGTCAGTTATTTCAGCGAAATCAGCACTGGAAGCGACCGAAGCAGGGTTTGATGTCGGTACGCGAACTATTGTTGATGTGCTTGATTCAACGCGCCGTCTCTACGATGCGAATAAAAATCTCTCTAACGCACGTTATGACTATGTACTGAGCGTACTGCAATTGCGTCAAGCGGTAGGCACATTGAGCGAGCAAGATATTTTAGATATCAACGCTGGCTTAAAAGCAGACAGCTAAAAAAGTAAAAGCCGCTGAATTTTCAGCGGCTTTTTTGTAGCGATTGGCTCATTTGATACAATCAGCCAAAGGATGCGGCGCGATGTTAGCCTCTGCCGCCTTTAATCGCTTCAATAATTTCTGTGGTTGAGCAACCATCTTCAAAGTTCAACACTTTGACTTCTCCACCCGCCGCAATCACTTCTTCACCACCGGCGATATCTTCAGGTTTATAGTCACCACCTTTCACCAGTAAGTTAGGTAGTACAGCCGCTATCAAACGCTGTGGCGTATCTTCAGAAAAAGGAACCACCCAATCGACAGCGCCCAATGCAGCCAGTACCGCCATACGGCGATCCGTAGTATTGACTGGGCGACCTGGGCCTTTTAAACGCTTAACCGACTCATCCGTGTTAACGGCAACAATCAGGCGATCGCCCAATTTGGCTGCGTGGTTAAGATAAGAAACATGTCCTGCATGCAAAATATCAAAGCAACCATTGGTCATCACCACCTTTTCGCCCTGAGCTTGAGCTACTTTTACCGCATCAATTAAGGCTTGTTCACTGATGACACCATAATCAGTATCTTTGCTACCGTGAACCGCTTCCGCTAGTTCAATGGTTGAAACGGTTGAAGTGCCCAATTTCCCAACCACAACACCCGCCGCCGCATTGGCTAATGCACACGCTTCATCAAGTGGTTTACCTGCCGCAACTGATGCCGCCAGCACTGAAATCACCGTATCTCCCGCGCCCGTTACGTCATACACTTCTTTGGCTAATGTTGGTAAATGGAATGGCTTCTGATTGCGTTGTAATAGTGTCATGCCATGTTCGCTGCGAGTCACCAACAGCGCGCCAAGATCAAACTGTTCAATCAAGGCAAAGCCTTTTTCTACTAGCTCTTGCTCTGTTTTTACTTTGCCTACGACCTGTTCAAATTCAGACATGTTAGGTGTGAGCAATGTTGCGCCACGATAACGTTCGAAATCGGCTCCTTTAGGATCGATAAAAACGGGAACGTTGGCTGCACGTGCTTTTTGGATCAATTGCTGCACATGCTCTAATGCACCTTTAGCGTAATCGGACAAGATCACCGCTTTCACTTTCGGTAACGCCAGCTCCATGCGAGATAAAATCAGTTCTGGATCGGTGTTCTCAAACTTATCTTCGAAATCCAAACGGATCAGCTGCTGGCCTCGGCTTAGCACGCGTAATTTTGTAATGGTTGGATAATTTGGCAGAGCAACAAAATCACAACTCACTTTCAACGCTGTTAACGTTTCAGTCAGAACCTTCGCTGGCTCATCCACGCCAGTTAAACCAACAATGTGCGCATGACCGCCCAGCGAAGCAATGTTCATTGCAACGTTTGCCGCACCGCCTGGACGTTCTTCGCTATTCTCGACCTTTACTACAGGAACGGGGGCTTCTGGTGAGATGCGACCGGTTGGACCATACCAGTAGCGATCAAGCATCACATCGCCAATAATCAATACACCTGCATCATTGTAGTCAGGTAGGATTGGTTTCATTGTGGATCTCCAATTTTTGTTATTGCGCTGAGTGTAACACAGCTCATTGAGTCTCTAAAACACTCAACCTAGCCACTGCTGCCAAGCGTTTGTGACTCGTTTTCGCAGGTCAACAAACTTACTTTCGTCAACATCCGCATCCAAGTTAAGCAAGTTTCGATGATGGATCTGATTGCGCATTGAGGTATAGGCATCGGTGAGAGCCAGCGCTTGTTCTTCCTCCATAACGCCTTGGTTCAGCAGTGACTCAAAAATGCGTACGTTGTCTGACCAAAACGTCAATTTTGGCTTTTCATGGCTAAAACGCAGCACTAGATATTGAGCTAAAAACTCAATATCAGTGATGCCACCAGCATCTTGTTTAAGCATAAAACGGCCACTTTTCTTTCCCCCCAAATGATCGCGCATTTTTATCCGCATCGCGACTACATCCTGCTTGAGCTTGGTTTCATCTCTTGCCAATGACAAAATCTCATGGCGGGTGCGATGGAAAGCCTGTTGCAGTGGCTCATCACCATAAATCATTCGAGCTCGAACTAAGGCTTGGTGTTCCCACGTCCACGCTTCATTGCGCTGGTATTCATCAAACGCTTCAGCGGGGCTAACTAATAAACCGGACGCTCCAGACGGGCGCAAACGAGTATCAACTTCATACAAAATACCAGAAGCGGTACGAGTAGCAAAAATGTGGATCACGCGCTGGGCTAAGCGCAAATAAAACTGACGGCCATCAATCTCTTTTGCGCCATCGGTGTAACAATCCACCGGGCAGTCATGGAGAAACACGATATCAAGATCGGAATTGTAACCCAACTCCCAGCCCCCCACTTTGCCATAGCCAACGACTGCAAACCCTTTACCATCCCTCTCTTTTAAATGAGTGGGTTGGCCGTATTTTGCACTGACTTGCTGCCAAGCTTGGTTGATCACAGCTTCAACGATGGCTTCAGCAAGGTAGGTTAAGTGATCGCTCACTTTCATCACAGGCAACGCACCGGCAATATCAGCAGCAGCAATACGCAAAATGCAGATCTGCTTAAATTGGCGCAATCCTTCCATTTGCTGCTCCATATCCTCTTCGGGAATACGAGCAAGAAAATCACGCAGTTCAGTTTTATAAGCAGACAACTCGATTGGATTATAGAGATGCTGCGGGTCGATAAGTTCATCGAGTAAAATGGGGTAACGACTAAGCTGTTCCGAAATCATCGGGCTTGCGGTACATAAACGCACCAGCTGCGTCAATGCCGCAGGGTGTTCATCTAGCAGCTCAAGGTAAGTGGTTCGAGTCACAATTTTGTACATCAAATGCAGCACACGAGGTAAACCAAACTGCGCATCTGGGTGAATGAAAATCGCTTGGAACAGTTTTGGCATCAACCGGTTTAATACATCTCGTCCGCGTGGGCCCAGCGTTTTTTTCGCCAAATCCTCTTTAAATTGGATCAATACATGCGCCATGCCGGCAGGATCATCACAGGTAAGCTCTTGTTGAAAAATCGTTTCAAGCACATCTGGCTTGTGCGCCATATCCCACAGCTCGTGAAAATGTTTAGCAACGCAGTGGTCATCTTCTTCTTCATCATCGCCAATCAGAGTTGCAAATACTTGATGTACTTTGGTCATGTGTTGATGCGTTTCGTGAAGCAGCGTTACCCAGTCAGTGCATTGCATAGCAACAGCTAAGCGAAGTTGATCCAGTTCATTGTCTGGCAAGGTTTGCGTCTGCTTATCGGCCATCGCTTGCAATAGGTTCTCAAGGCGGCGTAAAAACAGATAAGCTTGTCGTAAATCGGCCACTTCTTGCGGTTTGAGCAGGGCAAGTTCTTCTATTGCAACCAGTGTTTCTAATAGTCCACGCTGACGTAAACTGGGTTCTCGTCCACCACGAATTAACTGAAATACTTGTGCGATGAATTCAATTTCGCGGATCCCGCCTGCGCCTAATTTGATGTTGTTATGCAGCCCTCTACGTCTCACTTCGCTGCTGATCATCGATTTCATACGGCGCAGAGATTGAATGGCGCTAAAATCGATGTAGCGGCGGAACACAAATGGTCGCAGCATTTGACGCAGCTCTTGATACTGCGGATACATTTCCCGCCCCATTACTCGAGCTTTGATCATCGCATAACGCTCCCAATCACGACCTTGCTCTTGGTAATAATCTTCGAGTGCCGCATAGCTCATCACCAGTGGGCCACTTTCACCAAAAGGACGCAAACGCATATCAACTCGGTAGCAAAAACCGTCAAAGGTATGTTGATCCAACGCTTTAATGATTCGCTGGCCTAAACGGGTAAAAAATTGCGCATTCGCGATGCTGCGGCGAGCGCCTTGTGTTTCACCGTTTTCAGGATAAGTAAAAATGAGGTCGATATCCGACGAGAAGTTCAACTCACCGCCACCTAATTTGCCCATACCGATGATCAGCATAGGTTGTGCTTCACCTTGGTCGTTAGTTGGCGTTCCCCACTCGAAGCAGCAAACAGCGTACTGCCACTGGTAAGTCTCAAAAATGAGTGCTTCCGCCAGTGCTGAAAGATGTGCAAGGCTCTCTTCTAACGTCCAACTGGCGGTGAAATCTCGCCAAGCGATGTATACCATTTCCCGGTTACGAAACTGACGCAAAATACGATGCCCTGACATTTCATCTTTGCACTCTTCTAGCTGTATAGCGAGATCGTCTCGGTAATGCTCTAGCCTTGACTCTCCCGCCAACATTTCCGGTAATTGCATACACAACCATTCATCTCGCAATAATGCTTCATTGATAAACTGGCTCATCCCGACCACATACAACAGCTGTTTTTTCAATGGCTCGGACCACTGTGCAATGCTCGGTTGTTGCTCTAGCAAATGTTGATAGGTTGTGTGCGCAAAAGCGTGAAGTGATGAAGGCAGTAACATGAGACATCCTTGTGAATTGAGACCAATGCAGTCGCTAGAAGGCTATTTATAGCAAACTTATATCAATAAAAAACGCCCAACAACAAGAATTGTGGGCGTTGATTGAAGGATCGAATTTCTACAGAGTTAGACTTTGAACATCGTGATTTTCCGATCTAACTCTTCAGCGTTGCTTTGCATGATCTCTGATGTTTCAAGCAACTCACCAACCACTGTTACTGAGGCTTCAACAAGCTCCCTCACATTGGTTAGATTTTGGTCCATTTCCTGAGCCACGCTAGTTTGCTGCCCAGCGGCCGTTGCGATTTGGATATTCATGTCATTGATCCGTTGCACTTGATTCACAATACCATCTAATTCAGTGCCCGCATTCGTAACCAGCTCAACTCCTTCAGCCGCTTCAACTACACTTTTTTCCATTAAATCAACAGCTGAATTGGCACTATTTTGTAATTGAGAAATCATCTCTTGGATCTCAATCGTCGCTTTTTGGGTGCGCTGCGCTAAGTTACGCACTTCATCGGCCACCACCGCAAAACCACGCCCAGCTTCACCAGCCCGAGCTGCTTCAATGGCAGCATTGAGCGCGAGTAGGTTGGTTTGCTCGGAAATACTTTGGATGGTTCCAACAACACTGCCAATCGCAACAACTCGTTCTTCAACTTGGTTGACGGCTTGCGCTGATGCCGCGATATCCTTCGATAGCTCACTCATCTTAGTGATGGTGCCTTTAACAAAACGCTGACCAGTTTCTGCTTGACCTGACGCTTGCTCGGTTAGTGCTGATGCATTTTGTGCATGCTCTGCGACCGTTTGCACCGTGGATGTCATTTCACTCATGGCGGTGGCCAATTGGTCAATTTCGTTAAACTCTTCTTGAGCCGAATCTTTGGTTTCTGACATGCTGATGGTCATGACTTCAGTAAGTGACGAAAGCTCTTGTGAGGCATCCACTTGCATCTTAATGACGTCTTGCAACTGGCGGCGGGTTTTCTCAAGCTCTCGCGCAACGTCGCCGTACTCATCTTTACATTCCATATTAATCGGTGTGGAAAGATCACGACTTGCCATCAACTTAATTGAATCACTTAAATATTGTGTTTGGCGCAGCATGACTTTGGCTGCGGCGAGTAAAAGCACAACAAAAACGATGATCATGAATGCCGTTTGCCATACTACTTGAGTCAAATAAGCATCATAGTGTTGCTGAGCGATTTCGGTATTCTGAGTTGCTGCAAGCAGTGATTCGTAAAAAGTACGAGCATCCCAAAGCTGCTTTGCGATGATCAATACTGTACTAAACACCATCAGCATAACCATTTTAGGAACGAGACGAATATCGGTAATCAAACGTTCCCATGGCTTAAATGCCATTGTTGCCATTGTCAGTTCTCCACTATGTCTTATATGTTGAAATTTCGGTAAGTAAGCAAACTCAAAAACTAAAAAAGCTATTTATTTTGAGCTTCGTATGAAAAAAGATGATATCAAAGATGAGACAAATCCAATGTGTTTATTGTTGCTGATCCACTCACTCATGGCATTATTTGTGATCTCAGGCTTGTTGTTCATCCCTGTCAATCATGATACCTGTTAGGTTTCTATCGACCCTGATTTTTTGAACTGTAGTCGTTTCGTTGTGCAACCTGTTGGAGATTTGATCTCATCCACAAATTAATTGCAATTAATGAAACTAAATGAGCAGAGATATAAAAAAGAGACACCGCAGTATCTCTTTTTCATTTTGGCTGTGAGCCATGTTGATTAGCGACTTTTACGCCAATAAGGCTCGGCTTCAATGCCAATTTGTCGCGTCTGCTCCATCGCATGAACAATGGAGTTTTGTTGGCGAATCAGCCATCGCTTGAGTTGTTCTTGTTCGTCTTCTTGCAACTTGTCGATCAAATTCTCTAGCGGCTTGAGCATTAATAAATCATCTATTCCTTGCAGTAAATCAGCCCAAGGGAGACGGAAGTTTTTGCGTTCTTCAATATCATAAAGGCTCGCAAAACCGATGCCAGTGTAGAGATTACGCATTAAACGATACTGCTGATCAATATACTCTTGAGGGCTTAGCTCAACTTTAGGAGGAAAAGCTTCCATTAACTCGGCCCATGTGCGATCCAACTGCTTCACCGAAAACGAACCGACGTTACGCGCCATTTTTTCTCTGGCTTTATCGTCCAAGAAGGGTTGCCATCCACGGCTCAAAATCCAACGACTGAGATCAAGCAGTAACCCAGTATACCGCGCCGAACTGAGCAGCTTTAAATTTTCTTCCCGATTAGGTAGTGCCTCTTGCTGCTCTTTTAACTCGGCGATGATAAATTTACGAGCGTCCAGTTTACGCAGTGCGTGGCCTTTATCTTCAAGCAGATTTGTTAGGTAGTCATGAGTTTTTAACCACGATAACTCTTGCTCCAACCATTTTAATTCCTGACGTAAAATAGCGCTGGCGCGACGTGGCACAATGCCGCCATAAATGCTCAAGATCTGGCGTAAAAAACTGGTGGCGTGGCTTATCTCATGTAACGCCGGAATTGAATCGCGCTCGGTGTAGATCTGTTCATGGTGATGCCAATGGGATAATGCATGCTCTAGCGAGTGAATAAAACACTCTTCCACGCTGTCAGTACTGATTGTATTGACCAAGGTTAAGGCGTGAACTTCATCACCTTGATAACCAGACGCAAGACGATAGCCTCGCGCCGCTTTACTCAAGTTACCCAGACGCATACCACCGTGCTCACAAAACTGGCGAGCTAACGTAAACAAAGCATCCGTTTGCCCCGATTTCAACTCCAGCTCCACTTCGCAGATAGGTTCTTGTTTTTCACCTGCAACGACAAAGCCTTGATCGAAAGCCACTTCAACTTGGCTGCCATCGGCCATGCCAATCAACCACTGCTCGCGTGTGAAGTTGGTCGAAAATAGAGGCATCAGTTCAGATTGTAAGGTCGTAATATCTTTACCTTGTGGCCAGATATCTTCCGGATGAAGCGTCAAGTTCGGTTCATTGCTGTTGTGCTCAGCATTGTATTCTGGTCTTTGGTGCAACCCTGCAACGACTCGACCCGCCGTTTTAACAGTTTGAACATACACATCATCAAAGCGACGAATACGAAGCCCTGTGTCGTGTTGACGCAACCAGTTGTCAGGTGTATCGAAGTAAGTGTTCCCTAACGCTCGACAACTGTGCTGAAGTACTTTGATTTCAGAGATCTTGTAGCGCAAAATTTCCGAAAATTCTGGTGAAACAAAAAACTTCAGTTCTATCTCGGTTTCCATAACTAACCCTTTCAAAGCAGATAGCGAAAGAATATGGCCTAATGCACAGTGGGGCAAGTAACAAATATCACCGGAATGATGATCTAAAACAGTTTTAATGAGAGATTTAATGGGTTAACATGCGCGCCTTTATAGCCATCGCTCAACATTTCGCCATGAATGGTATATGTTATTTTAAGGTTATATTTTTTAGGTTGAACGACCATGCCAGTAAATACAATTATGGGGTTATTTGCAAAGTCCCCTATAAAGCCTTTGCAGCGCCACGTTGTGTGTGTGAATGAATGTTGCTCTCACTTAGTCAATTTCTTTGAAGTTTGTTCAAAGGGTGACTGGGAGAAAGCAGGTGAAATTCGAGCCCAAATTTCTCATTTAGAGAAAGAAGCGGACGTACTCAAGCGTGAAATTCGTCTTAAACTACCACGCGGTTTATTTATGCCTGTCGATCGTACTGACATGCTAGAGCTGTTAACTCAGCAAGATAAACTAGCCAACCTTGCAAAAGATATTGCAGGCCGTGTCTACGGTCGTCAATTGATCATCCCTGAGCCTCTTCAAGAAAACTTCATTGCCTACGTAAAACGCTGCCTTGATGCAGCAAATCAAGCGCAAAAAGTGATCAATGAGCTCGATGAGTTATTGGAAACAGGATTTAAAGGTCGTGAAGTCACACTGGTGGCGGAAATGATCAATCAACTGGATGTGATTGAAGATGACACCGATGCGATGCAGGTTCGACTCCGCCAACAATTAATGGCTATTGAGTCGAAAATGAATCCGATCGATGTAATGTTCTTGTACAAAATTCTAGAATGGGTGGGCGGCATTGCCGATCAAGCTCAGCGCGTTGGCGCTCGTCTTGAACTAATGCTTTCTCGCTCTTAAATCAGTAAGTTAACCAAATAACGAAGAGCAAAACTTGATCCATCAGCTTAGGCGTTGATTATTTTCTCCGCTGATGGTTTTGACTCGCTTCAAGAAAATGAGTCCAGTTATGCTCCGCTTGTTATCAAAAGACTAGGTATTACGATGGATATCCTTGCGAACTACGGCACTGTCCTGATTCTTGTTGCAGCCGCTTTTGGCTTCATGATGGCGATTGGTATTGGTGCAAATGATGTTGCTAATGCAATGGGAACTTCAGTAGGCTCAAAAGCGCTAACCGTAAAACAAGCTATTATCATTGCGATGATTTTTGAATTCGCTGGTGCATATTTAGCGGGTGGTGAAGTAACCGAAACCATTCGTAACAGCGTCATCGAACCCGCACTTTTCGCTCACCAACCCGACGTTCTTGTTTATGGCATGATGTCTGCGCTTCTCGCCGCCGGAACATGGCTATTGCTGGCTTCATACATGGGTTGGCCTGTATCAACGACTCACTCTATCATCGGCGCCATTATCGGATTTGCCTGCATATCTGTCGGCCCAGAAGCGGTTGATTGGGCCTCAGTAAAAGGCATCGTAGGCAGTTGGATTGTCACCCCAGTCATTTCTGGTTTGTTCGCCTACTTAATCTTCGTCAGTGCTCAACGATTGATTTTCGATACTGAAAATCCACTGATGAATGCCAAACGCTTTGTTCCTATTTATATGTTCATCACCACTATGGTGATCGCACTGGTTACCATCAAAAAAGGCCTTAAACATATAGGCTTACACTTGAGTACCGGTGAAGCATGGTTATGTTCTGCGGCGTTATCAGGCCTTGTTATGGTCGGTGGTTACTACTATATCAAGAGAAAATTTGCTAACCGCGAAGAAGACCATGGGTTTTCCGGTGTTGAGAGCATCTTTAGCGTATTGATGGTGATCACTGCGTGCGCAATGGCTTTTGCGCATGGTTCAAATGATGTAGCGAACGCGATTGGTCCTCTGTCTGCGGTGGTTTCAACTGTTGAAAGCTTGGGTGCTGTCAGTGCTAAAAGCTCAATTGCTTGGTGGATTTTGCCGCTGGGTGGTTTTGGTATTGTGGTTGGCCTAGCTACCCTTGGTCACAAAGTGATGGCGACGGTCGGTACGGGTATCACTGAACTGACGCCAAGCCGTGGCTTTGCCGCTCAGTTGGCAACAGCGTCAACGGTCGTATTGGCATCAGGTACTGGCCTTCCAATCTCAACCACACAAACACTTGTTGGTGCGGTATTAGGGGTTGGTTTTGCTCGTGGAATTGCGGCATTGAATCTAGGTGTGGTGCGTAATATCGTTGCTTCATGGATTGTTACCTTGCCAGCAGGCGCTTTACTTGCGGTCATTTTCTTCTATGCCCTGCAAGCAATATTTGGCTAATACAATAAGTCAATAGATTGTAAGTGCAATGTCATTAATTGACTCAAACGCACAGAAAGGGAGGCTTAGCCTCCCTTCTTTGTTGCACCAATCAACGAAACTTCTTAATATTTGTCGAAAGCATTTTAATACCTCATTTGATAGCTAAAGGACTTATCGTGAAAAAACTGATCTGCATGGTTTTACTGACCATGTTGGCTGCGCCAACGTTTGCGCAAGACCGCTATATTGCGGACAAACTCTTTACTTATATGCATTCAGGTCCAAGTAACCAATTTCGCATTCTCGGTAGCATCGATGCAGGAGACAAAGTAAAGCTGCTTGATGTTAATAACGATACTGGTTATAGCCAGATTGCCGATGAGAAAGGCCGCACGGGTTGGGTTGAAAGCCGTTTTGTCACTCGCCAAGAAAGCATGGCGATGCGTTTGCCGAAATTGGAGAGTGAGCTGGCCGAAGTGAAAAGTAAATTGGCCAATGCAAAGCAAAATGCAGACAGTGAAAAAGCCGGATTGGCCAATTCATTAGAGGCTCGCAATCAACAAATTTCAGAGTTAGAACAAAACTACAGTGATATCAGCAAGCAGCTCACTGATTCACAAACTGAAATTCGCGAACTACGCGCTAAGCTGGATACTCAGAAAGAGGATCTACTGCTTAAATACTTTACTTACGGGGGCGGCGTAGCGGGTATTGGTCTGTTACTTGGACTAATTTTGCCACACATTATCCCACGCCGTAAGAAACACCCTTCTGGTTGGGCATAGTCTCCCTAACTGACTGGATCTATCACTTGAAAAACGGTCACCAGAGAAAGGTGACCGTTTTTTTATCCTTTCCAATCATAAAGAGCTGGGATTTCAATCAATTCACCATCGAAACGTATCAAGGTTGATTGCGGATTGATCTCGACTAATTGCACGCCATTCACCACATCATCGCCTACCTTTCGCTCTACGCCATTAATTTTTACCCATCGTTTATCTGTGCGACTTGAATAAACGTGAGTCTGGAAATTCAGCGCTGGGATACGTCCTGAAAAGGTATCAAGATGTTCTGTGAGCAGAAGATGACCTTTTGATGTGTCTCCTACCAGTACGACTTGATCTTTGCCTTGAATCGCCAACTCAACTCGTTGTACCAATTCCGGGGATAATTGACTTAAGTCGAGATCATTAAGGCCAAACTCCTGATCTGCGTTTTTATCTCGCGGCTCACGAGTCGTCAACTGGGTACCATGTAAAGGAGTAAATGGCGGCGTAGAGCTTGTCTCGGTAAGTGTTTTCACTCGTGGTGTATTGGTTTGTAACTCACCAAAGTCAGGGTATTCCAGAACTTGGTAAGCCCCCTCTTGTTGCACAACTTGTGGCGCATTGTGCTTCAATTGTTCTAGCTCATCGATTCGAGCTTGGTATGAATGATAAACAAGATAACCGCAACAAAGCAGCGATGGAGCAAACAACGCGGTAAGTGATGATTTCGAGCACCATGAAGATGGCAAGGATTGATTAAACACTGCTACATGAGAAGAGTGAGGCAAGCTTTTGCTCTGGTGGCTCAGCTCTGATTGCTCTAATGCTTTAAGCACTTGCGACATTATCCTTGCTCCTTAGTAATAAGAAGACGAGGTGCGTTGTGTTGAGTCAATAGCTCAAGCCGACTTATAGTGCGAGCCCCAGCAATACCATCGCTGTCCATTTTCTGCCAGCGCTGGAAAAACGCTACTTTGCGCTTTACCTCACCATCAAATTGTTGATGCCCTGTGGCTTGCTCTCCAAGTAACTGAGACAATTTTTGGTCAAGCAGTTCAACATCATCTCCTTGCATGCCCTGTTTCAACGTTCGAAGTAAATCGTGCTGCCAAATGTAGTGATATTCTCCTGTCCATACGTCATTGAGCTGACTTTGGTTAATTTGCACATGCTTTCCTGCCATTAACAATTGCACCTGCTCAGCATTGATCTGGTACAGCACCGCATAAGCTTGTGTTTGCTCCGCAGCTAAAGTGAGCACCACTGGCAAATTTAACTGCTTTAATTGGTTGAAATCACCCTGCATACGCTGACATTGAAAGCGTCCTTGTGCTTGAGCATCACAAAAACTATCGGCCAAAGATGCGCTGTAACCCCACACTTTATAAAGATCGCTAATGGCCGCTTCCAATGCCTTCGAGCGTTCTAGATCTTGTTCCAATTGAGCACTGATCACCACTTGAGTGATCGGTTTAGGTAATTCAGGGGAAGGCAACGCAAAGCGCATCATGCGATCAATCCATGGCGGGCTAAACCACGCAATGAACACAGCTAACACTAAGCCCGCAATGAGAGGAGAGCGATACGATATTGAAGACGGTACGAGGCGAGCATGAGGCGACTGATAGACCGAAGACTGAAAATTCATGACCTCTTGACCCGCGGTACGCACTAATTCAAATGAGAGCACTTTCACGCCCTGCTGATAGGCTAACTTGAAACTCGCATCGCATACTAAGTTAATTAAACGCGGAATACCGTGGGTCTGTTCCGCTATCCATTTGATACTTTTCTGATCAAACCAATCCTTGTGACCGCCGGCTAACGCTAAACGAAAGTGGATGTACTGCTCTGTCTCTTGAACATTGAGAGGCAGCAAGTGATAACGACCGGTAATACGTTGCGCAAGTTGGCGTAATTGAGGTAATTGCAATTTTTGTTGTAACTCAGGCTGACCAATCAATAAAACCTTAAGTAACTTACGGCTCTCCGTTTCAAGGTTAGTCAGTAGTCGCAACTGTTCCAGTACATCGGCGGCCAGATGCTGCGCCTCATCTATCACTAATAGCGTCTGTTTCCCTTGCGCGTGGTTATGCAGTAAATGATGATAAATTACTTGGCTAAGCGCCTTTAAACTCCCTGAAGATGGGTAAGACAGCGCAAACTCATCACAAATCGCTTCAAGCAACTCGATGTTCGAAAAAGTTGGATTTAAAATAAACCCCGCCTGAGTACTATCATCGAGTGCCGCAAGCATCGCTCTTGCGATGGTTGTTTTGCCAGTCCCCACTTCGCCAGTTAATAGCGCAAAACCACCACCATCACCCAGCCCTGCTTGTAAATGTTGCATCGCTTCACGATGACGATGGCTCAAAAATAGGTAACGAGAGCTCGGTACAATTGAAAATGGCGGCTCGGTAAATCCAAAAAATTCCTTATACATTCTCTCGTCTCTATCATTTCACTGTGATGAAAAGTACCATTACTAACATCAATCGCCAATGGCGTTTCAGCATATTTAAGGTAATCCGGTGCAAGTATACTTAGTTGGGGGCGCGGTACGCGATCAGTTGCTCCATATTGATATCTATGACAAAGATTGGGTTGTAGTAGGCAGCAGCCCAGAGCAAATGCTGGCCACTGGTTTTACTCCTGTAGGAAAAGATTTTCCCGTATTTCTTCACCCGAAAACGAAACAAGAGTATGCCCTTGCTCGCACTGAGCGCAAAACTGGCGCTGGCTACACAGGCTTTGCCTGCTACTACGCACCTGATGTGACTTTGGAAGAAGATCTCGCCCGCCGCGATCTGACTATTAACGCCATCGCACAAGATAACGCTGGTAAGCTTATTGACCCCTATGGCGGCCAGCGCGATCTGCACAATCGCCTACTGCGCCATGTTTCTGATGCCTTTATCGAAGATCCACTACGCGTCCTTCGCGTGGCTCGTTTTGCGGCCAAATTCGCACATTTAGATTTTACCATTGCCGATGAAACCATGGCACTGATGAAACAAATAACGCAATCAGGTGAGTTGCAACACTTAACCGCCGAGCGCGTATGGCAAGAGTGGCAGAAATCACTGGCCACTCAGCATCCAGAAATATTTCTTTCTGTTTTATATGAATGCGGTGCACTTAAAGTGGTATTACCCGAACTGGATCGCCTGTTTGGTGTTCCTCAACCGGAAAAATGGCATCCTGAAATTGATACCGGAGTACACACCTTGATGGTTGCAGCGCAAGCGGCGAAGCTCTCTTCATCGATAGCGGTTCGTTTTGCAGCGCAAGTGCATGACTTAGGCAAAGGAGTCACACCTAAAAGCGAATGGCCCAGCCATAAAATGCACTGTCACACAGGAATTAACATCATTAAAGCCTTGTGCGAGCGGGTGCGTATTCCAAATGAGTGTAAAGAGTTGGCACTGCTCGTCTGCGAGCAGCACACCAATATTCATCGAGCGGCAGAATTAAAACCCAGCACCAAACTCAAAATACTCGATAAACTCGATGCATGGCGCAAGCCTGAGCGCTTGCTGGACGTTTTACTTTGTTGTCAGGCCGATCATGCGGGTCGATTAGGCTGCGAAGAGACCCCTTATCCGCAACGCGATATTTTTCTCAAAGCTTATCAAGCGGCACTGAGTATCGATGTACAACAGGTGATCCGTGATGGCTTTCAAGGGAAAGCGATCAAAGAAGAACTGGATAAACGACGGATCGCAGCGATTAGCGCGGTGTAAATCTTTCTCTTCTCAACTCGCAATTCAAAATGCGAGTTGCGATAGCAGAAAAAACAAAACGCCCTGCATTGCAGGGCGTTCTTTAAAGTAATGATGCTAAGCTGTACCCCGTGGGATTAAGCTTGGCCTTTCACTTCTTTAAGACCGTTGAAAGGAGCACGACCAGCTAGCGCTTCTTCAATACGGATTAGTTGGTTGTACTTAGCAACACGGTCAGAACGGCTCATAGAACCCGTTTTGATTTGACCTGCAGCTGTACCTACTGCTAGATCAGCGATAGTTGCATCTTCAGTTTCGCCAGAACGGTGAGAGATTACCGCTGTGTAACCTGCGTCTTTAGCCATCTTAATTGCAGCTAGAGTCTCAGTTAGAGAACCGATTTGGTTGAACTTGATAAGGATTGAGTTAACGATACCTTTCTCAATACCTTCTTTAAGGATCTTAGTGTTAGTAACGAATAGATCGTCACCCACTAGCTGAATTTTGTCGCCTAGAAGTTCAGTTTGGTGTTTGAAACCAGTCCAATCAGACTCGTCCAAACCGTCTTCGATAGAAACGATTGGGAATTGCTCAACAAGGCCCGCTAGGTAGTGGTTGAACTCTTCTGAAGTGAACGTTTTGCCTTCACCTTTCATGTTGTAGATGCCAGCGTCTTTGTCGAAGAACTCAGATGCTGCACAGTCCATCGCTAGAGTGATGTCTTTGCCTAGCACGTAGCCAGCCGCTGCAACTGCTTCTGCAATAACTTCTAGCGCTTCAGCGTTAGATTTTAGGTTAGGAGCGAAACCACCTTCGTCACCAACGGCAGTGTTGTAGCCTTTAGACTTCAGAACTTTAGCTAGGTTATGGAATACTTCTGCACCCATACGTACTGCTTCTTTAAGAGTTTTTGCGCCAACAGGTTGGATCATGAACTCTTGGATGTCTACGTTGTTATCTGCGTGCTCGCCACCGTTGATGATGTTCATCATTGGTAGAGGCATAGAGAATTGGCCAGCAGTACCGTTTAGCTCAGCAATGTGCTCGTATAGAGGCATGCCTTTCGCAGCCGCAGCCGCTTTTGCGTTCGCTAGAGAAACCGCTAGGATTGCGTTCGCACCGAAGTTAGATTTGTTTTCAGTACCATCAAGGTCGATCATCACTTGGTCGATAGCTGCTTGATCTTTAGCATCTTTACCAACTAGAGCATCAGCAATTGGGCCGTTTACAGCTGCAATCGCTTTAAGAACACCTTTACCTAGGAAACGTGATTTGTCACCGTCACGTAGCTCAAGAGCTTCGCGAGAACCAGTAGATGCACCAGATGGCGCAGCTGCCATACCTACGAAACCGCCTTCTAGGTGAACTTCAGCTTCTACTGTTGGGTTACCACGTGAGTCGATGATTTCGCGACCTAGAACTTTAACGATCTTAGACATTAATGTTTCCTCTCGTTGAATTTAAATGTCAAAACTATAAAGGGCAGCAGCACAACAATTGCAACTGCCCGTATCCTTGTTACTTCTCTGATTCACCGCGTTGGAACTCACCTGCCGCTTTAATAAAGCCTGCAAATAGTGGGTGACCATCACGAGGGGTTGACGTGAACTCTGGGTGGAACTGAGCTGCTACAAACCATGGGTGAGCAGGGTTCTCAATCACTTCAACTAGCTTCTTATCAGCAGACAGACCTGATACTTTCAAGCCAGATTTTTCGATCTGCGGACGAAGTTTATTATTAACTTCATAACGGTGACGATGACGTTCATGAATGGTTGCACTACCGTAAAGCTCATACGCTTTGGTGCCTTTCTCTAAGTGGCATAGCTGCGAACCAAGGCGCATAGTACCACCAAGATCAGACTTTTCAGTACGCTCTTCTACGTTACCTTCGTCATCTACCCATTCGGTGATCAAGCCTACCACAGGGTATTGAGTCTCTTTGTTAAATTCTGTTGAATGCGCACCTTTCATACCCGCAACGTTACGTGCGTATTCGATCAGCGCCACTTGCATACCTAAACAAATCCCTAAGTAAGGAACTTTGTTTTCGCGGGCATATTGCGCAGCAAGAATTTTGCCTTCGATACCGCGATCACCAAAACCGCCAGGTACGAGGATTGCGTCCAAACCAGTCAGCACTTCCGCACCTTTGGTTTCAACGTCTTGAGAATCGATGTATTTGATTTTCACGCTCAAGCGGTTTTTCAAACCTGCGTGTTTCAGTGCTTCGTTAACCGATTTGTAAGCATCAGGCAATTCAATGTATTTACCGACCATCCCGATCACCACTTCAGCGGTTGGGTTAGCCTCTTCGTAAATCACTTGTTCCCATTCAGAAAGATCCGCTTCCGGTGCTTTAATACCAAAACGGTTACAAACGATATCATCCAAACCTTGAGCTTTGATCAGTTGAGGGATCTTGTAGATAGAATCAACATCTTTCATCGAGATAACGGCTTTTTCAGGCACGTTACAGAACAAAGCAATTTTCTTACGTTCGTTCGCTGGGATAACGCGATCGCTACGACAAACCAAAATATCAGGCTGAATGCCGATAGAAAGCAGCTCTTTAACTGAATGTTGAGTCGGTTTGGTTTTCACTTCACCAGCAGCGGCAAGGTAAGGAACTAAAGTCAGGTGCATAAACATCGCGTGTTCACGGCCCACTTCAATCGCAAGCTGACGAATCGCTTCCATAAATGGCAATGACTCGATATCACCAACGGTTCCGCCTACTTCAACGATAGCGACATCGTGACCTTCAGAGCCTGCGATAACGCGATCTTTAATCGCATTAGTGATGTGTGGAATAACCTGAATCGTTGCACCTAGGTAGTCACCGCGGCGCTCTTTACGCAATACATCGGCATAAACACGACCAGCAGTAAAGTTATTGCGCTTGGTCATTTTGGTACGAATAAAACGTTCGTAGTGACCAAGGTCAAGGTCAGTTTCAGCGCCATCTTCCGTGACAAACACTTCACCATGTTGAGTTGGGCTCATTGTGCCTGGGTCAACGTTGATGTAAGGGTCAAGCTTCATCATAGTCACTTTAAGACCACGAGCTTCTAAAATCGCCGCAAGAGATGCTGCCGCAATACCTTTACCTAGAGAGGATACAACCCCGCCAGTAACAAAAATGTAATTTGTCGTCATGTTTAACCTGAAATTGGTTGAATGAGGGAAATGGATTTCTTCTGGACGGGATAAAAATATACCAGAAGCCCTTATTCGCTACAACGTGAAATCTATCACACTGTCATTTTTTATTTTTTGCTTCAAATCAAAGAGCACCGCTTGATATGGCTTATCACACCACTCAAATGAGTCAAATTTGTCTCAATGGGTGGGTTTTATTGTGGATTGCCAACACAGGGTATTACTTCGACTCCAAGCGCTTCACTTCATTCCACATCGCATCCAATTCTTCGAGAGAAAAATCGGTCAAGGTTTTGTGCTGACGTGCCACCAGCATTTCAATGCCTTTAAATCGACGTGAAAACTTTCGATTTGCTTTATTTAACGCCACTTCTGGATCAATTTTTAAGTGCCGAGCAAAGTTAACGGTGGCAAATAATAGATCGCCCATTTCATCCTCTACTCGAACCGGATCAGGGTTAATTTGCAACGCCTCTTCCATGACTTCTTCGATCTCTTCTTGGACTTTATCAACCACTGGGCCGATAGAATCCCAATCAAAGCCATATTGGGCACACTTTTTTTGAATCTTTGTAGCACGTAAAAGAGACGGAAAAGCGTGTGGTATTGAGTCTAGAATACTTTGATCTTTTTTTCCTGCTTGTACCTTTTCTTTGGCTTTTTCAGCTTCCCAATTGGCGTTGATTTGCGCTTCATCCTCAAACTTGGCACCCGCAAAAACATGAGGATGGCGGCGCGTAAGTTTTTCATTCACCGTTTCAACAACTTGCGAGAAATCAAACAACCCTTGCTCTTTCGCCATTTGACTATAAAAAATAACTTGAAATAGCAAGTCACCTAATTCTTCTTTGAGATTAGGCCAATCTTGGTTGTGGATCGCTTCCACCACTTCATAGGTCTCTTCGATTGTGTAAGGAACAACCGTGTCAAAAGTTTGCTTGATATCCCAAGGACAACCTGTTTTTGTGTCACGCAACTGTGCCATGATCTGTTCCAGTTGTTCGATTGGGTGGCTCATTTATCCGCTCCTTACATCAATATTTAAAATAAAAAAGCGAGCAGTCATTGCCACTCGCCTTTGAAAACCCAAGGCGCTTGCGTCGCGATTTAATTGCGATTCACGCCAATAAGAGTGTTACTGTGATATGAAATTTAGCCTAGGCGTTTCACCAACATTACATCTTTGATCTGCTCTACTCGCATTGATACTCGTGACAGCGCTTCGATGTTGCTCACTTCAAGATCAAAATCCATGATGATCAACTGTCTTTTGTAGTCACTACGACTTTTCATGCTGATGACTTTCACTTTCTCATTCGCAAGCAGGGTAGTAATGTCTTTGAGTAACCCACCTCGCTCCATCGCTTCAACGCGCAAAGTCAAAATATAGGTTCCAACAAACCCGCGCCCCCAAACGGTATCAATGATGCGTTCAGGTGCGTGATGGCTCAGCTCTTCTAGCTGTTCACAGTCACTGCGATGGACTGAAATACCACGCCCTTGAGTAATGTAACCTTTGATCTCATCACCCGGGATAGGTTGGCAACAGCGCGCTAGGTGTGTCATGAGGTTATCTACCCCTTCCACTACAACGGCATCTTTGTGCGCTCGATGTGGCTGAGCTGGACGAGTTTGCGCATCTTGCAATTTTTGCAGTGCTTGTTGATCTTCTTGCTCAGCGGTCGGCTTATTCACCAAAGCATTGATGTGATTGACGATTTGGTTGATTCGCAAATCACCACTGCCAATGCCGACGTACAGCTCGTCAGGCGTATTGACGTTAAAACGTTTGAGCGCGTATTTATCGGCATCTTTTAATGTGGCACCGATTTTGGCCAATTCTGATTCGAGGATCTCTCGTCCGGCTTCAAGGTTTTTCTCGCGGCCTTGTTTACGGAACCAAGCGTTAATCTTGGCGCGCGCACGGCCTGAATGAACAAACCCCGTTGCTGGATTTAGCCAATCACGCGACGGATTCGGCTCTTTCTGAGTGATGATTTCGACTTGATCACCCATAGATAATTTATGAGTAAATGGAACAATACGACCCGCGACTTTGGCACCGATGCAGCGATGCCCCACTTCAGAGTGAATATGGTAGGCAAAATCGAGCGGCGTGGCTCCCATGGGTAAATCAACCACATCACCACGAGGTGTAAAGGCGTAAACGCGATCATCAAACACCTGGCTACGCAGCTCGTCGATCATCTCACCCGAATCAGACATCTCTTCTTGCCAATCAAGAAGCTTACGCAACCAAGTAATTTTCTCATCGTAACCGCTGCGGGCAACCGTTGCGCCCTCTTTATATTTCCAGTGCGCAGCAACCCCAAGTTCAGACTCTTCATGCATCTGCTTAGTACGAATTTGAATTTCGATGGTTTTGCCTTCTGGCCCTAAAATCACCGTATGAATGGATTGATAGCCATTCGGTTTCGGATTCGCAACGTAATCATCAAATTCGCTAGGCAGGTGTTTGTATTTGGTATGAACAACGCCCAAGGCGGCGTAACAGTCTTGCAGTTGATCAGCAATAATGCGAACTGCACGCACATCAAACAGTTCATCGAAAGCCAACCCTTTCTTCTGCATTTTGCGCCAGATGCTATAGATGTGTTTCGGACGGCCACTCACTTCGGCATTGATATGAGAAAGCTTCATCTCGGCGCGCAGATCTTCGACAAAATCGTGAATATATTGTTCACGCACGATGCGGCGCTCGGAAAGCTGCTTAGCAATTTGTTTGTAGGTATCGGACTGCTGGTAGCGAAATGCGTAATCTTCAATTTCCCATTTGAGCTGACCAATGCCCAAGCGGTTTGCTAAAGGGGCATAGATATTGGCGCACTCTTTAGCCGCTACACGGCGAATTTCGTCAGGTTCATCTTTTACTTCACGTAAATTACAAATGCGCTCCGCTAATTTGATCACCACGCAACGAAAATCATCTACCATCGCAAGCAGCATGCGGCGAACGTTATCCACCTGCTCTGAAGCTTCACTGCCTTGCAAGGTAACATTTAACTGACCGAGTGCCGCCATCTCTTCGACACCATCAATCAGCTTCACTATGCCTTTACCATAGGTCTCTTCTAATACTTCACGGTCAAAAAGCCCACTACTGACGATAGGAAAGAGCTGAGCCGCGACTAAAGTGGCGCGATCCATCGATAAGGTAATCAGGATTTCGATCATTTCACGGCCGCGCCACAGCAGTAGCGGTCCTTTGGCATGACCTTCTAATAACGTTTCACACTGACGATATACGTCCGTCAGTTTAGAAGCTGTGCTTTTATCTTGATGTAAACTCGCAATCCATTTATCTAGCTCAAACTGTTCGTCTGGATTCAAGTGTGCGCTTCGTACCGCAACCATCTGATTCGTCCTAGTTTTATAGTTTGTGGTATTCGACTAACTTCGACTGAGTTAGTTCTCTGTCTACCGACTTTTTACAAATAGCGCCATCGATTCTAAATGACTGGTGTGTGGAAACATATCCAACATGCCAAGTTTTACCAACTTATAACCTTGGCTGAGTAAACTTTGACTGTCTCTTGCCAGTGTTGCCGGGTTACAAGAAACGTACACCACGCGCTGAGCGCCGAGCTTAGCCAATTGGTCGACAATGCCTGCCGCCCCGGCTCGCGCTGGGTCGAGTAGTACTTTAGCAAATTTTTGCTTTGCCCACGCTTGCGTTGACATATCTTGTTCCAAATTTGCTTGGTAGAACGTGATATTGTCGATTTGATTGCGCTGCGCGTTTTGTGTCGCTTGCTCAACCATCTCATCCACACCTTCAATGCCCACCACCGATTGAGCGTATTGGGCCATCGGCAAACTAAAGTTCCCTACGCCACAAAATAGGTCCAACACTCGGTCATCCTCAGTCAAGGCTAACCATTCCAATGCTTGAGCCACCATTTTTTGGTTTACTTGACGATTGACTTGAATAAAGTTGGAGGGCAAAAATTCGATAACTGATCCGGTTTCACAGTAGCTTGCCATCTCTCCGTGAAGACGTTCGAGCTGATCGCTTTCTGGCATCACATACAAAGTGAGATGATGCTGCTGAGCAAACGCCAGCAGCGCCGCGTGATCTTCACTTGGCAGCGGCTGAAGATGGCGCAACACCATCATCGCGCCTTGATCACCCAGCACCAATTCAACATGGCCAATCGCTTGCTGAGATTTAAATTGCGTTAACAGCGCTTGGATAGGTGTAAGTAGCGTGTTGAGTTGTGGTTCTAGCACTGGGCAGTCCGTCACGTTAACGATTTGCTTGCTCTGCTTTTTGCGAAAGCCAAATTGCAGCTGTTGCTGCTTTTTGTCCCACAACACGCTGATGCGGGCGCGGCGGCGATAGCCTTTATTGGCGCAACTTATTGCGGGGCTCAATGCCAACGTTTGTCCGGCGAATTTACTCATCAATTGCGAGAGTGTTTGCTCTTTGTGCGCCACCTGCGCACTGTGCTCTAAATGCTGCAGATCGCAACCACCACATTGACCGTAATGGCGACAAAATGGCGTCACGCGTTGTTCACTGGCCGTTAAGACTTTAATCAACTGACCGCGAGAGTATTTACTTTTGCTTTCAGTTAGCTGCATCAGCACTTGCTCACCGGGCAGCGCGCCATCAACAAAAAGCAGTTTATTGTGTTGATAAGCGATACCAGAACCTTGATGATCAAGACGTTCAATCAATACCGTTTGATGTTTTGTTTCTAATTGCGCTTTCTTTTTCGGTTGGAAAAAACGTGCCATGCTCTGTGCCTAAGTAAAATTAAATCGATGTTTTTTGCCCTAGCGTCACTATTTAGTGCGGGGATGATTGTCGAACTTACTCGACTTGATTAAGCTAGCCGTCAATTAAACGATTTTCGTACAGGCTTGCTCATCAAATTGCGGGCTATTTTCCCATATCCACACCACGATGTTTAGACAATAATGACCAGATATGGCTTACGCGCGCGCGTTATTACTTTAACCTTAGCTCCAACCTTAATTATCGGCTTGTTGCTCAGTGCTTTTTTCTCATTCAATCGCTACCATGATCTGGAGAAACAGGTGATCAATGCGGGGGCAAGCATCATTGAGCCCTTGGCTATTGCTAGTGAAGACGCCTTAAAAAACCAAAGCCGTGAGTCGGTGCGCCGCATTATCAGCTACGCGCATCGGAAGAACTCTAAATTTGTCCGCAGTATTGCGGTGTTTGACGCCAACCACGAACTGTTTGTCACCTCGAACTTCCACCCTAACTTTGAAAGCTTAACTTATCCAAAAGAGAAACCCATTCCGATTTTAAGCAGCTCAAATCTCACCGAGAACACTTTAATACTGCGCACGCCAATTTTGGCTGAAAACCGTCTAACCGAAGGCATAAATGCCAATACATCAACGCCTGCGCTCGGCTATATCGCGATTGAGTTGGATCTCTCTTCATTGCGTTTACAACAATATCAAGAGGTCTTTTCCGCCTTTTTAGTGCTTGCGCTTGGGCTAGGTTTATCGGGAATGTTCGCATTCCGGCTCCTGCACGATGTGACTCGCCCTATCTCACACATGAAAAACATGGTGGATAGAATTCGTCGCGGCCACCTTGATGTGCGGATCGAAGGCAAAATGCACGGTGAGTTAGATTCGCTCAAAAAAGGGATCAACGCGATGGCGGTATCGCTATCGGAATATCACGTCGAAATGCAGCACAGTATCGACCAAGCCACCTCGGATTTGCGAGAAACCTTAGAGCAGTTGGAAATCCAAAACGTTGAATTGGACATTGCCAAAAAACGCGCCCAAGAAGCCGCGCGCATAAAATCAGAATTTCTTGCCAACATGTCCCATGAGTTGCGTACGCCGCTTAACGGTGTCATTGGCTTCACCCGCCAAATGCTCAAAACCCAGTTGACGAATAGCCAAGCAGATTACTTACAAACCATTGAAAAATCGGCCAATAACTTATTGAACATCATCAATGACATTTTGGATTTCTCCAAGCTAGAAGCCGGTAAGTTAGCGCTGGAAAATATTCCGTTCGAGTTTCAAGAAAGTTTGGAAGAGGTGGTTAACCTCCAAGCGACCAGTGCTCATGAAAAAGGATTGGAAATCACTCTTAAAGTGGATCAAAAAATCCCAGCAGGCTTGGTAGGTGACCCACTTCGTATCCAACAAGTGTTGACCAACCTTGTCGGTAACTCGATTAAGTTCACCGAACGTGGCAACATCGACATCAGTGTTGAATTGCGCTCACAACGCGACAATGTGGTTGAGCTGCAATTTATGGTGCGCGACACCGGCATTGGTATTTCAGAGCGCCAACAAGCACAGCTGTTCCAAGCCTTTAGCCAAGCCGATGCCAGTATTTCTCGTCGCTACGGCGGCACTGGACTTGGTTTGGTTATTACTCAGAAATTGGTCAGCCACATGGGCGGAGAAATTAGCCTCACCAGCCGCCTTCACCAAGGTTCCACCTTCTGGTTTACGCTGCGTCTTAATACCACTGAAATGCCGATGAGCGACTGGCTTGACCCACATATTTTGAGCAATAAACAGCTGTTGCTCGTTGAACCCAATATGCAAGCCGCCTCCATCATCCAGCAAATGTTGGTGCAGGCAGGGTTGAGCGTCACATATCGAGCGGTGATGCCAGAAGAAACGGATCGCTTCGATTATGTATTACTCAATTTAGCCCCAAGTAGAGAGACTGATTTGAATTTGGTTGAGCAGTGGGTCACAAAGGCTATTCAGCTTGCCGACAACGTGATTATCGGTACACCAAGTACCGAGCTCGCACTATCCGATTATTTAATGCAGCATCATCCAGTGCAATGCATTACCAAGCCACTGTCGCGTAAAAAATTGCTGCAACTGTTAATCGCGCACCAACCAGTACAGCCTGCCATTCAAGATCTACCGATCACACTCGATACACTGCCCCTGAAAGTAATGGCGGTGGATGATAACCCTGCCAACCTCAAACTGATCATGGCCCTGCTGCAAGAACGTGTTGAAACCGTCATCGCTTGTACGAATGGCCAAGAAGCGGTCGAACAAGCAAGCCGCCAGAAATTTGATATGATTTTGATGGACATCCAAATGCCACAGATGGATGGGGTCACCGCTTGCCAGGAAATTAAGAAAACGGTACTCAATCACCAAACGCCCGTGATTGCGGTAACGGCTCATGCAATGATCGGAGAGCGCGATCGTCTGCTGAAAGAAGGAATGGATGATTACCTCACTAAGCCGATTGAAGAGCACATCTTGCAGCAAGTGTTAGCACATTGGAACCCCTACGCCAACCGTAAACAGTTGGAGAAATTACAACTCACAGAACAAGTTATACCGTCGCCGTCACAGGAAGCTGAGCAGCCTAATCACACCATTATCATTGACTGGCAAAATGCACTCAAACAATCAGCCAACAAGGAAGATTTGGCCAAAGAGCTGTTACAGATGCTAGTTGATTCGATTCCACAGGTGAACCAAGTCGTCAGTATGGCGTTGGAAGACGATGAATACCCTACACAAGATCTACTGCACCATATTCATAAACTGCACGGCAGTTGCTCATACAGTGGCGTACCCCGCTTGAAAAAAGTGTGCGCGGCGCTTGAACAGGCATTGCGATCGGGCAAATCCATCAGCGATGTCGAACCGGAATTATTCGAGCTACAAGATGAGATGGACAAAGTGATCGCTACCGCTAAACCGTATTTAAGCGAATGACCAATTTAACCGAAGAGACAATTTAACCTAATGAAAAAAGGGGCTTGTGAAAAAAGGGGCTTGCCGCTCAGCCGTATTTGCTTGTCAGCAAGCAGAGAAGATCGACAGGTTAAGACTCTAAAATCACCGTCGCCACCGCATAATGACGCTCATCAGAAATGGTTAGGTGAATGTGATTCACACTGGCTGTGGCAGCCAACTGCTTAGCCTTACCTGATAGTGTTAGCACGGGTTTTCCGTTGGCGTCGTTGGTGACGGTAAAATCCTGAAAGCTAACGCCATGCGCAATACCCGTACCAAGCGCTTTAGATGCCGCTTCTTTAGCGGCAAAACGTTTCGCTAAATAGCGCCCTTTTTTCTTGAGCGAATAGAACACCGCCAATTCATCTTGGGTTAGCACCCGCTCGGCAAAAGCATCGCCACTGCGTGACAATGCTTTTTCTATGCGTTCAATTTCCGCAATATCAGTCCCTAAGCCGATAATCGCCATCGGTAGACCTTATTTGCGAGCCGCTTGCATGATGGCTTTCATATCGGCGACCGATTTTTCCAAACCATCAAATACAGCACGCCCGATAATCGAGTGACCAATGTTGAGTTCGTAAATTTCAGGCAGTGCAGCAATGGCAGCTACGTTGTGGTAAGTCAAACCGTGACCAGCGTTCACCGTAATGCCCAAATCACTCGCATAGCTCGCAGCCGCCGCAATTTTCTTTAACTCATCTTGCTGATCCGCTTCGGTTGTTGCATCGGCGTAATGACCAGTATGCAATTCAATAAACGGTGCACCGCAAGTTTTAGCTGCGTTAATCTGCTCACGATCAGCATCAATAAACAGAGAGACTTTGATGCCTGCAGCGGTCAGTTTTTCGGTTGCCGCTTTCACTTTGTCAAGCTGTCCTAATACGTCCAGCCCACCTTCCGTCGTTAGTTCTTCACGCTTTTCAGGCACTAAACACACAAATTCAGGTTGGGTTTGCAGAGCAATATCAATCATTTCGTCGGTAACGGCCATCTCGAGGTTCATTCGAGTTTGCAACGTCTCGCGTAAAATACGCACATCGCGATCCTTGATATGGCGTCGGTCTTCACGTAGGTGAATGGTAATGCCATCGGCTCCGGCACGCTCTGCCATTTCAGCAGCATGCACGGGATCTGGGTATTTAGTACCGCGGGCATTTCGTAACGTGGCGATGTGATCGATATTAACGCCTAAGTAAATTGCGCTCATTTTCCTATACTCCGTACTCTGGAAAAACTAGACATGGGCAGGAAAAGCTCCCTGCTTTTTAAAGGTTTGCCGCCAAGATACGGCTTTAACGCTATGCGTGTAAAGCGTTTTGCCGCTTGAAGCTGCTCTTTACTGACAAAGCGCCGCTCACTAATGGCAATCAACTCATCGCCCATAAACGTGAGGTTATCGCGCCTGACAGAAGCGATAAAACCTTTTTGCTCGCGATAGCGATAAGTCATGCGAGGATCGATGGCTTCTCCCGTTCCGGCGCAATGCAAGAAATCAACGCCATAACCCATTGAAGCTAGCAACGCGAGTTCAAAACGGCGCAGTGCTGGTTCTGGATTTTCACACTGAGCTAACTCGGTGAGTGCATGCAGATAATCATGGAACAGACCTGGGCAAGGCACTTCTTGCGCAAGCACGCGGCCAATCAGCTCATTGACGTACATGGCAGAATAGAGATGAATACCACTGAGTGGTAAGCCAAGGCTAATCGGTTCAGCTTGGCGTAAGGTTTTCATTGAACCGTTGCCTGACCATTTGAGCAATAAGGGGGTAAAAGGTTGCAGTGCACCTTTTAAGTTCGATCGTTTACTGCGTGCGCCTTTGGACATTAAGGTGACGCGGCCATACTCCTCACTAAACACATCAAGGATTAGGCTCGACTCGCTATAAGGACGTCGATGAAGGACAAAACAGCGCTGTAAACCGTCTGACATATCAGCACTCAAAGGTGAGCGATGTTCTCGCCCACCTCGAATAGAGGTTATAGATCGTCAATATAACCAAGGCTACGAAGGGCACGTTCATCATCTGCCCACCCGGATTTCACTTTCACCCAAGTTTCTAGGTAAACCTTGCGACCAAACAACTCTTCCATATCTAAACGCGCTTCACGGCCGATGGTTTTGATTTTTTCACCACCTTTGCCGATCACCATTTTTTTCTGACCGCTGCGTTCAACGAGGATCAACGCGTTAATATGAAAACCATCGGTTTCAGGGTTATAGTCAAAACGTTCAATTTCAACGGTTACTGAATACGGCAGCTCTTCACCAGTAAAGCGCATCAGTTTTTCACGCACAATCTCGGAAGCCATGAAGCGCTGTGAGCGATCAGTCACATACTCTTCAGGGAAGTGATGCGTGGCTTGAGGTAAATGCTCACGCACATGTTTGCGCAATACATCGACGTTTTTGCCATGTTTTGCCGCAATCGGCACGACATCAACAAATTCCATTTTCTTCGATAGCTCTAGCATATGCATCATTACATCGTTACGATCTTTCACGTTATCGACTTTATTGACACACAACACTACAGGGAAATTAGCATTGCGTAACTTGTTGAGCACCATTTCATCATCGGCGGTCCACTGAGTGCCATCGACTAAGAACAGCACTAAGTTAACATCACTGAGTGAACTACTTGCCGCACGGTTCATCAAGCGGTTAATCGCACGCTTTTCTTCGATGTGTAACCCCGGAGTATCAACGTAAATCGCTTGGTACGGCCCCTCTGTATCGACACCCATAATGCGGTGACGAGTGGTTTGAGGCTTGCGCGATGTGATGGATATCTTTTGTCCCAGTAAGTTATTCAGCAGGGTTGATTTCCCGACATTGGGGCGACCCACAATGGCGATAAAACCACAGTGCTGCTCACCACTTTCCGGAGTTGCTTCATTGCTGTTGGTGTTTGATGCGAAGTACGCATCCAAATCAAATTCGTTATCAGCCATTTGTCAGTTGCTCTAGTGCAATTTCAGCCGCCGATTGTTCAGCTTTACGACGACTGGTGCCTTTACCAATTACAGGAGTTCCCATTCCCGCTACATCACACGATACCGTAAACTCTTGGTTGTGTGCTTCACCTTTAATATTAGTCACTGTGTAGATAGGCAGTTGCTTTCTTCTACCTTGCAGAAACTCTTGTAGGCGAGTTTTTGGGTCTTTTTGCGATACGCCCGGCTCAATGGCGTCAAGGCGCTCTTGATACCAGCTCAAAATAATACGTCGTACTACTTCGGTATCGCTGTCTAAATAAATCGCACCAATGATGGCTTCTACGGCATCAGCAAGGATTGAATCACGGCGGAAACCACCACTTTTCAACTCACCTGGACCTAATTTTAAGTAATCTCCTAGGCAAAATTCTCTGCCCAGTTCAGCCAATGTATGACCACGCACAAGCGTAGCGCGCATACGACTCATATCCCCTTCGTTAATTTTAGGGAAACGGTGGTACAGCTCATCAGCGATGACAAAACTTAAAATTGAATCGCCCAGAAACTCAAGACGTTCATTGTGCTTACCATTTGCACTGCGATGTGTCAGTGCTAAGGAAATAAACTCGGGATCATTAAATGAATAACCGAGTTTAGTTTCTAATTTACTAATTGGAGAATTCATGCTCTCTCGATGTAGTGATGGCTAGCCAAAGCTAGCCTAGTTAATGCCACCAATGCGGTTAAAACGCACACCAGTTGGGATCCACGAAGGTAAAACGCTATCGGCACCACGTTCAAATTCAAAACTTATCCAAATACCGACCGCTTTACCGACTAAGTTTGCTTCTGGAACAAAGCCCCAGTAACGGCTATCAGCACTGTTGTCACGGTTATCACCCATCACAAAATACTGACCTTGAGGAACAACCCATTCATTAACGCCATGGCGTGGCTGATAAGCATCAACACGATCACGACGCAATGGATTGATCAAAATCTGGTGTTCAACCTGACCTAACTTTTCATTCACTTGAATTAAAGGGATGCCATTTTGGTTGAACTCACTCTCTTCAACATTGGACAGTTTGACCTGTTTACATTCTGTTGAACCTTGAGCTTGAATACAAATCTCTTTGTTGCTGCTATAACGAACTGTGTCACCCGGCATGCCGACCACGCGCTTGATGTAGTCAATGCTTGGTTGCGGTGGGTATTTAAAGACCACGACATCACCACGCTCTGGTTTACCAGTTTCGACCAGTTGAGTACGCCATACTGGGTCTTTCAAACCGTAAGCGTATTTCTCAACTAAGATGAAGTCGCCCACCAGCAACGTTGGCATCATTGAGCCAGATGGAATCTGAAAAGGTTCGTACACAAAAGAGCGTAGCACCAGCACAAAAGCAATCACAGGGAAGATGGAAACACTGTTTTCAATCCACCAAGGTTGCGCGGAAATTTTGGCGCTGAGTTTGTCATCCAAGCCGTTGGTTTGCGCTTCAATAGCGGCCATCTTCTGTTGACGTTTTTTCGCCCACACCAACTTCTCCAGCACCCAAACTATGCCGGTCACTAATGTGACGATCACCAAGATGAGTGAAAATGTATTCGCCATGGAGTTCCCTTATCTAAAAATACGAAAGTGAAAGAGCCGAAACTCTTTCACTTAAATGGTGACTGCTGCATGCATAAGAACAAAGCAATGCTTAATCTTTACCTACGTGCAAAATGGCAAGGAAGGCTTCTTGTGGCAACTCAACATTACCAATTTGCTTCATGCGCTTCTTACCTTCTTTCTGTTTCTTAAGCAGTTTTTTCTTACGGCTAATATCACCACCGTAACATTTCGCCAGTACGTTTTTACGCAGCTGCTTCACGGTTGAACGAGCAATAATGTGGTTACCGATCGCCGCTTGAATCGCAATATCAAACATTTGGCGAGGGATAAACTCTTTCATTTTCTCAACCACTTGACGACCACGCGTTTGCGAATTGTCTTTGTGAGTGATGATGGCTAGCGCATCCACTTTGTCACCATTTAGCAAGATATCCACACGGACCATGCTTGAAGCTTCAAAGCGTTGGAAACCATAATCAAGTGATGCATAACCACGAGAAGTTGACTTCAAGCGGTCAAAGAAATCAAGCACCACTTCGGCCATCGGCACATCATAAGTCAAGGCTACTTGGTTACCGTGATAGACCATATCAACCTGCACGCCACGTTTTTCAACGCACAACATAATGACGTTACCCAAATATTCAGAAGGGGTCAAAATGTTACAACGCGCAATCGGTTCACGAATCTCTTCAATGTCGTTCACCGCAGGCAATTTAGCCGGGCTATCAACATAAAGCATCGTGCCATCGGTCTTCTTCACTTCATAGACTACCGTTGGCGCAGTGGTGATAAGGTCAAGATCGTATTCGCGCTCTAAACGCTCTTGAATAATCTCCATGTGGAGCATACCCAAGAAACCACAACGGAAACCAAAACCAAGGGCGGCCGAACTTTCTGGCTCATAGAATAACGAGGCATCGTTTAGGCTCAGTTTACCTAACGCATCACGAAAGTTTTCGTAATCATCAGAAGAGACAGGGAAAAGCCCCGCATACACCTGCGGTTTCACTTTTTTAAAGCCTGGCAATGCTTTTTCACACGGATCTTTCGCGCTGGTCAGTGTATCACCCACAGGAGCGCCGAGAATGTCTTTAATACCACAAACCACCCAGCCCACTTCACCAGTGTTCAACATGGTTTTGTCGACTTGTTTTGGCGTAAAAATACCTAAACGGTCAATACCCCAAGTTTGGCCTGTGCTCATCACTTTAATCTTGTCATTTTTCTTCAGCGCACCATTTTTCACTCGCACTAAAGAGACAACACCTAAGTAGTTATCAAACCAAGAATCGATGATTAACGCTTGCAGCGGCGCAGCAGGATCGCCCTCAGGAGCCGGAATACCAGAAACGATTTTTTCTAGCACTTCATCCACGCCAAGGCCTGTTTTCGCAGAGCAGCGCACTGCGTCAATAGCATCGATGCCGACGATATCTTCAATTTCTTCCGCTACGCGTTCAGGCTCTGCGGCTGGCAAATCAATCTTATTTAGGATTGGGACAACTTCAAGGTCCATTTCAATGGCGGTATAACAGTTAGCCAATGTTTGCGCTTCAACGCCTTGACCAGCATCCACCACCAATAGAGCACCTTCACAGGCGGCTAAAGAACGGGAAACTTCATAAGAAAAGTCAACGTGTCCAGGAGTATCGATAAAGTTGAGCTGGTATGTCTCGCCATCGTTTGCTTTGTAATCGAGCGTCACACTCTGTGCTTTGATGGTGATGCCACGCTCACGCTCAAGGTCCATAGAGTCTAGAACTTGAGATTCCATTTCACGATCACTTAATCCACCACAAACTTGGATCAAACGGTCAGATAGGGTCGACTTACCATGGTCGATGTGGGCGATAATCGAAAAGTTACGAATGTGCTTCATAGATTTGGGATGACTAAACTCTTGAAAAAAGGGACATAAGAAAGCCACATCAAGCGGCGTTTCCATAAAGTTGGCCGATTCTACCCAATTTCGGTAGGGTTCGCATCATAAATTAGGCGATAGGTTCACCAAGGACTCGGACCAAAACCACCTCTTGCTGCGATCGTTTTTCAAGAACCACAGAACAACGTTTGGCAATTCCGATCCCCAGCACGATAAAAACAGCGGCCATGATGATCACGATGCCCTCACCTAAACCGAGCCAAGGGGCCAAGAGGCTCTCACCCAGCCAAGCGCCGAACATCATCATAAAAAGCGGCACCAAATACACTAAGGCTGCCGATTGAAGCAAGCTTTTTTCGGGGAAACCGATTTCAACCGTCTGGCCTTGCTTCACTGGTTTTTTCGTATCGAGTTGCCATAACAGCGCTTTGTTACCAATCGCTTTCGATACGATCCCAGTACCACAACTTTTGGAGGACGAACAACTGCTGCAACTGGTCTGCTGCTGACAACTGAGTTCAACGTGAAACCCTTTAGCATCAGGTTGAACAGCGGTGACTGTTGCTAACGCCGTCATCATGGTTTGGTTGCCTCTGTTGAGGGCGCCGCAGGCTGGACAAACGTCACCGATTGAGCAATGCGCTGCGCCGTTGCCGGTGGAATATCACCGACCACTGAGATTTCATTGTTTCCTTTCACCACACTATGCAGGGTACGGCGGCCTTGACGAACCAGTTGGCCTTTCAGCGAATGGTTGTCACTATCGGAAATATAGACAGAAAAACTAAATAGCCCATCACTGAACATCTGGCTCTCGACCAAACGCTCAGTAATCGCCATACGATAACGGTTAAGCTCTTTAGGTTCAAAACCTTCTGGTTTCCAACTCACTTGCCAAAAACTTTCGGTAAGGTTGCCTTTCGGTAACGTCAATACCTCGGGTAACTCAACGTCATTTAGCCCTTGCATCGCCTGCGCTAATTTGTCGCTAATGGCGTAAGAGATAGTGCGATATTGCTCAAGCACCTCGCCGTCGCGATCGACTAAATCAGCTCGCAATGGCAAGTTACTGGTTTCATCTACCCACAAAATATAGGAATAGCGTAAGCCATCTTTCGGCACCACTCGCACCACTTGGCAAGCCGTACCCGCTTCACGTGCACGGCCAACTTTGACGAAATCGTAGTAACGGCCTAATTCAGTGACATTGCTGGTTAGCATCGGAATCGTCGGCGCAACCATAGTGCTTGACTCAATGGTGAACGGTTCTACCCCAGGTTCAATGTAACTCACTTCATTGCCACGGCGAATCACTTCACGGATCGGGCCGCTGAGATAAACGAGATGCGCAAATTGCTGATCGCCTTGACTTGCATGACGATACAGCAGTGGATCGATGCTGTTTTTCTTAATCAGAATGTAAGACAGCTCATAATTTAAATGCTGACTGGCCTCGTTCATTTGAAGCAACAAAGCCTCTGCAGGTTGGTCTTCTGCAAAGGCTAATGTAGAGTTCAAACTGAACAGCGCCAGTGCACTGATCAGGAATTTATTCATTCAACTACCGATTCAAGTACATCGTTATGTGGGCTTGCACTTTCACTGTTCAGGCGAAGTTGCAGCTCGTAGTCTTGCAATAATGCGTTTACGCGGCGACGTTGTTCTTGCACGCGGCTTTCGCTGGTTTGGCGCTCTACTGAATCACGCGTTAAGCTCACTGGCTCTGCGCTGCCAGCCAACGGAATGGTTTGCAGTACGGGTAATTGGTCGTTTTGATTCACTCCTGAATCACGGCCACCGTATTGTTGAACACCTAAAATCACCACAAACGACACACACGCAGCAACCGCAACCTGGCCAAATTGGGAAAGCCAAGCCGGTAACTGCCGACGAGCTTGAGCTGGCGTCGGCTGAGACTCACGGCTTGCATCACGAAAATCAATAACCGAAGCAGATTGTAAACGACTGTGTGCGGGTTCGTCATCCAATGCTAATGCAACGCTCTGTGCAATATCCCACTCAGCTCGGACTGGGGCATCTCCACGCATCACATCACCAACCAAATGGTAATTTTTCCACGTTTGCAAACTTTCTTGGTCGAGCTCTAATTCTTGAATGAGCGCTTTATCGACCATTTCCCCATCCATGAGTGCTGAAAGTCTTTCTTTGTCAGCCATTATTTATTCACCATTTTCGTTACCAGTTTGAGCGCTATAAAAGAGGTTTAATCTTCTTTTCTACCGCTTCACGAGCACGGAAGATGCGAGAACGCACCGTTCCTACAGGACAATCCATGACTTCTGCTATTTCCTCGTAACTTAAACCATCCAGTTCACGCAAGGTCATCGCAGTTTTCAAATCTTCAGGCAACGCTTCTATCGCACCAAAAACGACCCGCTGCAATTCTTTCGACAACGTAATGTTCTCAGGGTTCGATATTTCTTTTAATGCGTTGCCACTTTCGTAATATTCAGCATCTTCAGCATCAACATCGCTAGCGGGCGGTCTACGACTTTGGGCTACAATGTGATTCTTAGCGGTATTAACAGCAATACGGTATAGCCAAGTGTAAAAGGCACTCTCTCCGCGAAAACTTGGGATAGCCCGATACGCTTTGATGAACGCTTCTTGTGCGACATCGGCTACATCTCCGGAATTGCTCACATACCGAGAAATAAGGTTGCAGACTTTATTTTGGTACCTTAAAACCAAAAGGTTAAATGCTTGCTTATCTCCACTCTGAACTCGCTCAATCAATACTTGATCGGTCAGCTGCTCGTTCATTCGAGCCTGTACTCCTATTGTTATTCCCCTTACCTTCTCAGATATGGGCATTCATTATGCAAAATGTAGTATTGACACCACCGCTTACATGAGCACTATTGTGACTCAAGGGAGAATAGAAAGTTCCATTCTGTCTAAAAATATTTGCCAAGCATTATTCAATAAATGTGATCTAATTTCACTATAGGGGATCCCCAATATAGTGAGGGTCGATAAGACGAAAGACAATGGCATTTACAAAGTATTGCATCAAATCTTTCTCTACTGCTATTGGCTTGAAGCCATAGCGATACCGTTAGTGGATAAACCTTGCGGCTGAATCACTTCAAGAGTATAGATACATGCAATGCATATTTAAAATGAGAGTTGGACAACTCTACTCTAGTTCGGGAATTTAAAAGTTTTATGAACGCAAACCGTGAACATCTATGCGATGTATTAGTCGTAGGCAGTGGCGCAGCGGGTTTATCGCTCGCACTACGCGTAGCAAAACACAGTAAAGTCATTGTACTGAGTAAGGGACCACGCAGTGAAGGTGCCACTTATTACGCCCAAGGGGGGATTGCCGCTGTTTTTGACGAATCAGACAGTATTGAGTCACACGTCGAAGACACTCAAATTGCGGGCGCAGGGATCTGTGAAGAGGATACTGTCCGTTTCATAGCCGAGCATGCTAAAGAGTGTGTTCAGTGGCTTATCGATGGCGGCGTTCCTTTTGACAGAGAAGAGAATGACAGTGATGAAGCACCTCGCTATCACTTAACTCGTGAAGGCGGCCATAGTCATCGCCGCATCTTGCACGCGGCTGATGCCACTGGCATGGCAATGCAAACCTCCTTGCAAGACAATGTTCATAATCACCCCAACATTACTATCCTTGAACGTCACAATGCACTGGATTTAATCACCGAAGATAAAATCGGTGGTGATAAAAAAAGAGTGGTTGGCGCTTATATTTGGAACCGCAATGAGGAACACGTTGAAACGATCCGCGCTAAGTTTGTCGTTTTAGCCACGGGCGGCGCCTCAAAAGTGTATCAATATACCTCTAACCCTGATGTTTCCTCAGGTGATGGTATCGCAATGGCGTGGCGTGCAGGATGCCGAGTGGCGAACCTTGAGTTCAATCAATTCCATCCAACTTGTCTTTTCCACCCTGAAGCACGTAATTTCCTACTGACAGAAGCACTACGTGGAGAAGGCGCTTTTTTAAGACGCCCAGACGGTTCACGATTCATGCTCGATTTTGATGAACGTGCCGAACTGGCTCCTCGTGATATCGTGGCTCGCGCCATCGACTATGAGATGAAGCGTTTAGGTGCTGATTGTATGTATCTGGACATCAGCCACAAACCGGCCGATTTTATTGAAAAACATTTCCCAACCATTTATACACGCTTGATGGATTTGGGCATTGATATGACCAAAGAGCCGATTCCGATTGTTCCTGCGGCGCACTACACTTGTGGTGGCGTTATTGTCAATAAACAAGGTAAAACGGATCTGCATAACCTGTATGCGATCGGAGAAGTTAGCTACACCGGTTTGCACGGTGCTAACCGAATGGCGTCGAACTCTCTATTAGAATGCGTCGTTTATGCCTGGTCAGCGGCAAAGGATATTTTAAAAGGATTACCAACGGCTCAGCTCCCACCAAGCTTACCCGGTTGGGATGAAAGTAAGGTCAATAACTCTGATGAAGAGGTCGTAATCCAACATAACTGGCATGAACTGCGCCTATTTATGTGGGATTACATGGGGATTGTCCGCACAGATAAGCGCTTAGAGCGAGCACTACGCCGCATTCAATTACTGCAACAAGAAACCCACGAATACTATAGTTATTTCCGCGTTTCAAATAACCTGCTTGAGCTGCGTAACTTACTGCAAGTGGCAGAGTTGATGGTGCGTTGTGCTATGCAACGCAAAGAGAGCCGCGGTTTGCACTACACGCTCGATTATCCAGAGTTAGCCGAAAATAGTGGCCCAACGATCCTAACGCCAGACGAGTAACCTCGCCAACGATCATCTGTTAGCGTCAAGTTGACCGAATGAATAAAGGAGCATTTATCGCTCCTTTATTGTTGGTGATTGGTTATGGGTAACCTGCCGAAGCTGCACCAATAAACGGCGATAATCCGCTTCCACACAACTGTCGCGCCACACTAGATAGCGCTTACCTTGTTGTGCATAAATGATCAACACCATAAACGCAAACTGTGTAGAAACCTTTTCAATGGACAGGTTCTGGTCGGCACATTGCCACTCACCGTGACTCGTGAGCTTGAATTGGCCGATTAAGCTAGGGACTAACAGTGAGGTACTCTTTTGCGCGGTGATAAGAGGTGCGTAAAATAAGGGGAGCGTTACAAGTGGAATCGGCGATATCAATAATGCCCACACGGCTATCATCAAAAAAATGAAGTTAGTAATGCGGGCAAAATGGGAAGGAAATAATACGAAATTAACGCACTTTGCTGAGGTTGTGGGCAACAATTTTATCCACCATGGCCGCATGCCCAAGATTTTCGCTACGACCATGCCCCATAATCCAAGTAAATAGATCAGGGTCGTCAGACTCAAGTAGGGAAACGAAATCTCGTTGCTCATTTTCATTCAGAGAATCAAAGCACTCTTCAAAGAACGGCATCACAACCACATCGAGCTCTAACATTCCACGACGGCATGCCCACTTGATTCTTGCTTTTTCTTCAGTGGTGTACATCGGTTTTCCTCACCTTATGTTTATTTGCGTTGAGTGTATCAACTGGATGAAGATACAACTAGTAGATGAGTCACAGTCCCTGTTCAAGCTGACAAAAAAAAATTTCCGGATTAACATGGGGCTCAAGATTCTCTTTAGGTAACGACTATGGACTGGCAAAACACATTGACACCTCTCGCAGTAACCGCCAATGACTCACTTCCACCACTGATGCTGACTCATCTTGCATCCTGGGGCGCTATCATCATTTCAGGCAATGATAAAAAAGCCTATTTGCAAGGCCAAGTGACCTGTAATGTCGTCACTCTTGAACCAACACAGTCAACCTTAGGCGCCCATTGTGATGCGAAAGGCAAAGTGTGGTCCGTCTTTCGACTGTTCCATCATCACGATGGTTATGCGATGTTCCAGCCTTTATCAGCGATAGAGGCTGAATTAAGAGAGCTGAAAAAATACGCTATTTTTTCTAAGGTCAATATCAGCCAGAGCCAAGACGTCGCACTGGGTGTTATGGGCGAACAAGCTGAGCAATATATCAACACATTAACGGCGGATGAAGGTGAGGTGCGTTTGATTGACGGTGGTAGCGCCATCAAAATTTCATCCCAACGTTGGCTATTACTTGTTTCAGAGCAAACCGCGCAACAGCTCATGACGCAAAGTGAAGCACTGAAAGTCACCGAGGAAACGTGGACTCGCTTTGATATCGAAGAAGCAGTCCCCGTCCTTGGTCAAGCGGATCAAAATGAGCACATACCGCAAGCCGTTAATCTTCAGGCCTTTAATGGTATCAGCTTTAATAAAGGGTGTTATACAGGCCAAGAAACCGTCGCTCGCGCTAAATATCGAGGTATTAATAAGCGTGCAATGTACATCCTTCAAGGCAACATTGAGCAACCGCTAAGTAATGATCAACCAATCATGATCGAACGCTCAGTTGGAGAAAACTGGCGTAGTGCTGGGCAATTAATGGTTCACTACACGTTTGCTGATAATACCGCTATCGGTTTAGTAGTCTTACCAAACAATCTCGAGCCAGAAACTGAGTTTCGTCTTGCAAGCCAACCAAACACTCGTTGGTTTATGCAAGCTCTCCCTTACTCTCTTACTGACGAATAAGCTTCTTCCTCATATTGACCATGCGCCTCTTTACGAGGCGTATGCTTTCTAACACTCGCCTATCTCGAATAAATTTCAGGAAAAAGAATGCAATAATGTAATCCATTACATTGATGCGTGATCGCTCTCTAAATCACACAACATTAGAGATGAATTTTTAGTCATCATTGAAACATAAATAGTCATTAGGTTTGTTTTGACGTACTCTTAACAATGCTGGTCAGGACAAACGAGAAGTTGCCCTGACCAGCAAAAAAGTGAATCCACTGATTGTTTCAGGACATCCACTTTTTGTGTAATGCATCTGTGACTATTCGCCCGCCTATTATTTAAGCGGGCTTTTTTTTAGGCTATTCTTAACCAAAATTTAACACTTTACATAAACAGCAGCTATTCTTTAAAGTGTAATATTTGTCGTGCTTAATATGCACCAAGTGAATGGTGCACTGAGCATTTTTTGTTAGCACTATTTTGAGGAGATAATCACGCAAACATGGGTATTTATCCAACATTTTGCCTACGGCAGCACAAATATCCAAAAGAGCCATCAATAACTGCATATTCCTCTATGGCAATCACACTATTAGAGGCGCAATTTATTTATAATTTGCAGTGTTAGAATAACAGAAGGATCGAAGTATGAGACTGTTTAAGCGCTATACGCCAGGTATGATAGCTAAACACGTAAGTCGGCTTTTTAAAGGAAGAATCTATATTTACGGGGTTGGAAAATTTGAATTCGATAATGGCAAACTGATCTTGCCAGAGCGCGCAGACAAGCGCCACTTTCAGACGGTGAAGGAAGTGAATCAGGAAATCATGAGACTACGCTGCGCCTACGCATAATACGAGTTTCATTAAAGAATTTTAAAAGGGTTGGCCATAAGCCCTGTCTCTTGATCACAAGTCTGGTGAATCAAGAGACTTAGCCAGTTCATACCCTTCAAGGATGGTTTGTAACCTAAACCATCCTTGAAGGG
>NZ_CAWPDB010000108.1:0-42006 GCF_963886625.1 Vibrio sp. V23_P3S9T160 | reverse complement strand
TAGATATACTACTGCTCCTCTGCGGTAGCATACAAACATAACAAATCGCAGGTCGATATGCGTCACGCATATAATCCTAGGTGATAAACGGCTTTTTAAGGTGACACAACCCACTCCGTCAATAGAACGGTGGGTGTTGCTTAAACTCATTCATGATTGATGCCATCAGAAGCACAACACGAGTTTGAGCAAGTTGTTTTTGAGTTTATTAACCATTTGGATTAAAGACATGTCATTACCACACGTTATCCTCACTGTTTTGAGCACTCGCGATGCCACAGGGTACGACATCACAAAAGAGTTCTCTTCGAGCATTGGCTATTTTTGGAAAGCCAGCCACCAACAAGTTTACCGCGAACTGAATAAAATGGGTCAACAAGGCCTAGTCACTTGTGTATTAGAACCGCAAGATGGCAAGCCAGATCGTAAAGTTTACTCCATCACCGATGCAGGTCGCAGCGCTTTAGGTGAATGGTTTGACCAACCTACAGCTCACCCAACCGTACGTGATGAATTTAGCGCTAAATTGATCGCTTGCTCGGTACAACCAGCAACACCTTACCGAATTCAACTGGGTGAATTAGTTGAAGAATCGAAAAAACTGGTTGCTCACTACAAAGAGATTGAGTCTGCGTACTATGCAACACCAGCTACCCTCGATAAGCTACAGCGCCTTGAGCGTCTAACACTACGCCGCAACCTACTGGTTCGCCAAGCGTGGGTTGATTGGGCTGAAGAAGTGCTTGCTGAACTCGATGCAATGGCTTAATGCCAACCATAAAAAAGGGTGATGCTCTGTGAGCATCACCCTTTTTGTTTTCCGCGACCAAATCAAATACCATCACCGGCAATGAAACTTTGAGAACGGCCATTAAATTGTTGGTCCATATCTAACGAAGGCTTATCGGTTTGCGGACGACCGACAATTTTGGCTGGCACTCCAGCGACGGTAGTGTGCGGAGGCACTGCTTGCAATACCACCGAACAAGAACCAATTTTCGCCCCTTCGCCCACTTCAATATTACCGAGAATTTTGGCACCCGCGCCAATCATCACGCCTTCACGAATTTTCGGGTGGCGATCGCCGCACTCTTTACCCGTTCCACCTAGCGTTACATCTTGTAAGATAGAGACATCATTCTCCACCACTGCGGTTTCACCGATCACAATGCCCGTAGCATGGTCAAGCATGATACCGCGGCCAATACGTGCAGCAGGATGGATGTCCACTTGGCAAGCTACCGAAATTTGGTTTTGAAAATAGGTAGCCAACGCCACTCGACCTTGCTTCCATAACCAGTTCGCGACGCGATAGCCTTGTAAGGCATGGTAGCCCTTGAGATAAAGTAGAGGCATTGAAAACATAGATACTGCGGGGTCGCGATTGACAGTCGCGCAGATGTCACACGCCGCCGCTTCCATAATGCTGGGGTCTGCGGCAAATGCCTCTTCGACCACTTCACGCACCGCCATCGCTGGCATTGAGGCCGTATTCAGCTTATTGGCAAGAATGTAGCTCAAGGCCGAGCTTAAACTATCATGCTTAATAATAGTGGCATGATAAAAACTGGCCAGCATCGGTTCTTGTTCTGACTGCTCGCGCGCCTCTTTGACTATGGCTTGCCACACTTTGAGTTTTTCGCAATGTTTCATCGTTGGTTGATCACCCTTCCTCATCCAATCTCTAGAGCGTCAATGTAGATTGCTAATAGGCTTTGTGCCTAATCATGAGCAATGAATTAGCGTTCTGCTTTTTTATCACGAGCCAGCAAATCTTGTGCTGCAACACGCGCATCTTTTCCTTGATACAGCACTTGATAGATTTGATCAACTATTGGCATTTCAACCTCCATGCGCGCCGCTAATAACCACACCTCTTTGGTGTTGCGATAACCTTCAACCACTTGGCCAATTTCTTGCTGCGCCGTATCCACGTCTTTCCCTTGTCCCAACGCCAAACCAAAGCGACGGTTACGTGATTGGTTATCGGTGCAAGTGAGCACTAAGTCACCCAATCCGGCCATACCCATAAAAGTTTCTGGCTGAGCACCTAACGCTGCACCCAAACGGCACATTTCGGCCAGACCGCGCGTAATCAATGCAGTACGCGCATTCGCACCAAAGCCAATCCCATCGGACATGCCAGCGCCAATCGCAATCACGTTTTTCACCGCACCACCTAGCTGCATGCCAATAAAATCACTATTGGCGTAAACACGGAAAGTTTTGCTGCAGTGAATTTTGCCTTGCAGATCTTCGACAAACTGCGCGTCAGGCGAGGCAACAGAAATTGCGGTAGGCATTCCCATCGCCAGCTCTTTAGCAAAAGTCGGCCCAGATAACACCGCCAATGAATAGCGCTCGCCAATGGTGTCATAGGCCACATCCATCAGTAACCGGCCCGTTTCAGGTTCAAGCCCTTTGGTTGCCCAGCAAATACGGGAATCATCACGCAAGTGAGGCTTTAAACTATTCATAACAAGGCCAAATACGTGGCTCGGAACTACAACCAACAAATCGCGGCTCGCTTGTACCGCTTTTTTCAAATCGGTTTCCACAATCAGCGAATCGGGAAAATCAATACTGGGTAAAAATTCTTGGTTAGCACGATCAGCGTCAAGACGAGCCATATGCTTAGCATCGTGTCCCCAAAGGACAACATTAGCACCGTTACGTGCTAAAGAAATCGCCAGAGATGTGCCGTAAGAACCCGCACCAACTACTGTCATGGTGATCGCTTTACCGTAAATACTGTTAGGATCTGTCATTGTTTCGTCCATTGCTATTCGTCTTGTCATGTTATACCTAAATTCCTTCCGATACAGCTTTCAATACGGAGTAGCAAGGAACGGAGGTATTGGCATTCGAAATAAACAAAAAATGCACAACGCACCATCATTATCTGGGATGCTTTGTGCATTTTTTATCATCAAAGTCTGACGTGGAACGCCAACGTTAATGATCTCACGTCATTAACGATTAAGCTTCTGCTTGCTCGCCTTGAGTCGCTTGTTGTTGTAGGTAGTTCATAAACAATGCATCAAAGTTCACTGGTGCAAGGTTAAGTTGTGGGAATGTCCCTTTAACAACTAAGCTAGAAATCGTTTCACGTGCATATGGGAACAGAATGTTCGGGCAGAATGCACCTAAACAATGAGCAAGTTGACCCGCTTCCATTTTTTCAGCAGTAAAAATACCACCTTGTTGCACTTCGCATAAGAACGCGATTTCTTCCGCGTTTTTCACTGTCACCGTTAGGCGTAATACGACTTCATACACACCCTCACCCAGATCACGACTTTGAGTGTCAAGATCCAACTTCACATCTGGATTCCACTCTTTTTGGAACATAACAGGTGAGTTTGGCGCTTCAAAAGAGACATCTTTTAGAAAGATACGTTGAATTGCGAAATTTTGTTGTGCTGTTTGTTGTGCGGCTTCAGCCATGATTAAATCCTTAAATACTTACAAATTCAGTGTTGCTTTTAGACTAACCGAGCTGATTTCGAATGACTAGATGAGCTCACGATTACGTGGAAAACATCACAACTCTTAGCATCAAATGCTGGCTTTTCAGCCAGCACACTCAGTTCAAGATAACCGCGATCAGTGAATTATTTATTGCCACGAACCAATGGCAAGTTCGCTTCATTCCAAGCTACAAGACCATTTTTCAGTAAATTCACATTCTCAAACCCAGCTTTAGCAAGCAGGTTGGCACTCTCTTGCGCGGTTTGACCCGTTTTACATACCACAATGATTGGGTCAGACTTGTGCTTTTCAAGGCTAGCCAAGTTACCGGATTTAATATCTGACGGTAAAATGTGAACCGCATCGGTAATATGGCCTTTTTTAAATTCATCTTTCGTGCGGATATCGACAACAACACCGTTTTCACGATTCATTAAAAGCGTCGTTTGTGAAGCGGTGATCTCTTTATAGGCTGCCGTGGTTGATTTCACGATGCTCATGATTAAGGCGACGAGAATACCTACCCATGCCAAAGATAGAATCATATTGTGTTGGAAAAATTCGATGTACTCTTGCATATTCTGTGCTCTTGCAATGTGGGCTTAAAATCAGACAAGGAGTATAACGAGGTTGTCAGCCAGACGCGAGGGCTTACATTGCATAATAAGAAACTGTTGCCGTTTTTCAGCGCGCTCATCGCACTACAAGCGCGCAATCCACATCAGCTTAAAAGCTTAAGCTATCGGAAAAGGAAAAGCCGTCACGTTATCAATATGATCTTGGCCTAACGCCAGCATAATCAAGCGATCAATACCAAGCGCCACTCCTGAACATTCAGGTAAGCCAGCCTCTAACGCCGCTATCAAGTGGTAGTCAATCGGCTGTTCGACCAGCCCCATCGTTTTACGCTTTTGGTTATCCGCTTCAAAACGAGCCAGTTGCTCTTGTGGGTTGTCCAGCTCATGAAAACCATTCGCAAGTTCAATCCCTTTGAAATAGACCTCAAAGCGATCCGCAACACGATGATCTTGCGGGTTAATCTTAGCTAGTGCCGCTTGTGATGCAGGAAAATCGTAAACAAAAACGGGTACCTGTTGACCAATTTGCGCCTCAACACCGACACTAAATAGCAGTTGCAGTAAGGTATCTCTATCCTCTTCTGGCTCAGCAATGTCACTTAGACCTAATCGGCTCGCAGCCGCTTTTAACTCGTTCATTGAGCCTTCTAACGGACAAACCCCAAGTACCTGTAAAAATGCTTGTTGGTAGCTCATCTTCTGCGCCGATCCACACTGCAAAATAAGTTGCAGCAATTGATCCATCTCATCCATTAAATCATGGTGAGTAAAACCAACCCGATACCACTCTAACATCGTAAATTCTGGGTTGTGATAGCGGCCATTTTCCTCGTTGCGAAACGCTTTATTGATCTGATAAATCGAACCACTCCCCGCCGCCAAAAGTCGTTTCATATGAAACTCTGGGCTAGTCATTAAATAGAGTTGACGGCCATCAGCATACCCTGGACCAACAAATTGGGTTTGGAAGGTTTGCAAATGAATGTCGGTTACCGTGGCATGACTCATGGCTGGTGTATCGACTTCCAATACATCTCGTAGTTCAAAGAAATGGCGGATCTGCTTGAGTAACTGAGCACGCTGTTTGAGTTGTGATATTGATGCGGTTGGCATCCAGTTTTTTCTATTCATGTTCTGGCACACATAAGTTTGGATGATATGAATTTTACTGACTTGAAGCGCAATTCCAAATTCTAACGTGATTATTATCACACAAAGAAAAATAAGTATGCTCGCGCTTGCACTTCCGAAGCAAAAACCTAACAGAATCAATTTTTTCCTTACACAGCTCTTCTACACTACCCGCACCACTTAAGGCTTACGAACCTTTAACTATAACAAGCGGATTTTCCGCATCACACACCGGAGGATAACTGTGCAAATTATCACCACAGATATCGCAGTCATCGGCGCAGGCGGCGCTGGTCTTCGCACTGCAATTGCAGCCGCTGAAGCAAACCCTGATTTAGAAGTTGCTCTGATTTCTAAAGTTTATCCTATGCGATCTCATACGGTTGCAGCGGAAGGAGGCTCAGCAGCAGTTATCAAGGAAGAAGATAGCCTTGACAACCACTTCAACGATACCGTTGGTGGGGGAGATTGGCTATGTGAACAGGATGTTGTTGAATATTTTGTGGCCAACTCGACCCGCGAGATGGTGCAAATGGAACAGTGGGGTTGCCCATGGAGCCGTAAAGAAAATGGCGAAGTCAACGTACGCCGTTTTGGTGGCATGAAAGTCGAACGTACTTGGTTTGCGGCTGACAAAACTGGCTTCCACATGCTGCACACCCTCTTCCAAACTTCAATGAAGTACCCACAAATCAATCGATTTGATGAGTATTTCGTGGTGGATCTACTTGTTGAAGATGGCGAAGTTCAAGGGCTTATCGCGATTCATATGTCCGAAGGTGAGCTAGTAACCATCAAAGCAAAATCTGTAGTATTAGCTACTGGTGGCGCGGGCCGTGTGTACCACTGCAACACCAACGGCGGCATTGTAACCGGCGATGGTATGGCGATGGCTTATCGTCATGGCGTCCCTCTACGCGATATGGAGTTCGTGCAATACCACCCAACTGGCCTACCTGGCACGGGTATTTTGATGACGGAAGGCTGCCGCGGTGAAGGTGGTATCATCGTCAATAAAAATGGCTATCGTTATCTGCAAGATTACGGTATGGGCCCAGAAACTCCGGTGGGTCAGCCTAAAAATAAATACATGGAACTCGGTCCTCGCGACAAAGTTTCTCAAGCTTTCTGGCATGAACAACAGAAAGGCAACACCATCAAACATCCGCTTGGTGATGTTGTGCTGCTTGATCTTCGCCACCTCGGTGAAGAGTACTTACAAGAGCGTTTGCCGTTTATCTGCGAATTGGCGAAAGCTTACGTCAACGTTGATCCAGCAAAAGAGCCGATCCCAATTCGTCCAACCGTACACTACACCATGGGTGGTATCGAAACGGACGGTCAGTGTGAAACGCGCATCAAAGGTCTGTTTGCTGTCGGCGAATGTGCCTCGGTTGGCTTGCATGGTGCAAACCGTTTGGGTTCTAACTCGTTAGCTGAATTTGTGGTTTTTGGCCGCGTTGCGGGTGAAAGTGCAGTGAAACGCGCAGCGGAATTCAAAGGTTGGAACGATGAATCTATCGCCAAACAAGTCAAAGCCGTAGAAGAGCGTATTGCAGCGTTAATGAACCAAGAAGGTGATGAAAACTGGGCCACCATTCGCACTGAGATGGGTCACACCATGGAAGCGGGTTGTGGTATCTACCGCCAAGAAGATTTAATGCAAGCGACGATTGATAAAATCACCGAGCTAAAAGCACGCTACAAGAACATTAGCATTAAAGATAAAGGCAAAGTGTTCAACACCGACCTTCTGTACGCTATCGAAGTCGGTTATGGCCTTGAAGTGGCTGAAGCTATGGTTCACTCAGCTATCTTGCGTAAAGAATCTCGCGGTGCGCATCAGCGTTTAGACGAAGGTTGTACTGAGCGTGATGATGTGAACTACCTCAAGCACTCTTTAGCTTTCTATCAACCTGATGCCGCTCCAAGTATCGACTATAGTGCGGTTAAGATCACGAAATCTCAGCCGAAAGCTCGTCTCTATGGTGAAGCGGCAGAACAGGCTGCCGCCGCGGAAAAAGCGGCAGAAGAGAAAAGCGCAGAGGAGCAAAAATAATGTCAGCAAATCGCATTCAAAAAGTAGACATTTTGCGCTACGACCCAGAAAAAGATGCTAAGCCACGCCTGCAAGCGTTTGAAGTTCCCTTTGATGACACCATGTCAGTGCTCGACGCGATTGGCTACATCAAAGATAACCTCGATAAGGATCTCTCTTATCGCTGGTCTTGCCGTATGGCGATCTGCGGTTCGTGTGGTGTGATGGTCAATGGCGTACCTAAATTGGCTTGTAAAAGCTTCCTGCGCGATTACCCCAATGGCGTGAAGATTGAACCTTTAGCCAACTTCCCAATTGAAAAAGATTTGATCGTGGATATGACTTCGTTTATCGAGCGTCTTGAAGCCATTAAACCCTACATCATTGGCAACGATCGCAAACCTGAAGATGGCACCAACTTACAAACGCCAGAGCAAATGGCCAAATACAAACAATTTGCTGGTTGTATTAACTGCGGTCTTTGCTACGCGGCCTGCCCTCAGTTTGGTTTGAACCCTGAGTTTATTGGCCCCGCAGCATTAACCCTTGCTCACCGCTACAACTTAGATAGCCGTGACCATGGTAAAGCCGAGCGTATGAAGCTTATCAATGGTGATAACGGTGCTTGGGGTTGTACCTTTGTTGGTTACTGCTCTGAAGTGTGTCCAAAACACGTTGACCCAGCGGCAGCCGTCAACCAAGGCAAAGTTGAATCTTCAATGGACTTCGTGATTGCCATGCTAAAACCTGACGGTTCACCAAAGAAAGTGGAGGGATAAGGATGAGTAACCGTAAACCTTACGTTCGTGAAATGACACGTACTTGGTGGAAAGATCACCCATTCTACCGCTTCTACATGTTGCGTGAAGCCACGGTACTGCCACTGATATTCTTTACCTTATTCCTTACCTTTGGCTTGGGCTGCTTGGTTAAAGGCCCTGAAGCATGGGAAGGCTGGCTAAGCTTTATGGCAAACCCCATTGTGGTCGCAATCAATATTGTCGCGTTGGCGGGGAGTTTGCTGCATGCACAAACCTTCTTTAGCATGATGCCTCAAGTGATGCCAATCCGCTTGAAGGGTAAGCTAATCGACAAGAAAATCATCGTATTAACTCAGTGGGCAGCGGTTGCTTTTATCTCACTGATTGTTCTCATCGTGGTGTAGGAGCTTATAGTCATGAACAACAATTATAAGGTAAATCGCACGCCAAAACGTTCTGATGAACCTATCTGGTGGGGGCTGTTTGGTGCCGGTGGAACATGGTTTGCGATGATTACCCCGATCACCATTCTCGTGTTGGGTATTTTAGCACCATTAGGCATTATCGATGCTGAAGCAATGAGTTATGAACGCGTTTCGAGTTTTGCGACTAGCATCATCGGCGCACTGTTTATCATTGGTACATTAGCCTTACCGATGTGGCATGCCATGCACCGTGTTCACCACGGTATGCATGACCTAAAATTCCACACCGGTTTAGTGGGTAAAATCGCTTGTTATGCGTTTGCTGCGCTGATTTCCGCGCTCGCAGTCGTTTTTATCTTTATGATTTAAAGATGGAAAAGTGATGACATCAAAGAGCTGCCTCGGCAGCTCTTTTTATTACGGTACTCACTCAGCTTTGGAGCAATAAAAAAGGCCGCTTACCGAGCGACCTTCTTACTTACTTTAAGGTGATTATTTGACTCGACCTACGTATTCGCCAGAGCGGGTATCCACTTTGATCACTTCACCGATAGAGATGAACAGTGGCACACGTACCACAGCACCTGTGACCAACGTAGCGGGTTTACCACCCGTACCTTGCGTATCGCCTTTCAAGCCCGGATCAGTTTCAGCCACTTCAAGTTCAACAAAGTTTGGTGGCGTTACCGCAATTGGGTTGCCGTTCCAAAGCGTCAACATGCAAGTGTTGTTTTCCACTAGCCATTTTGCGCTTTCACCCACAGCTTTATTATCCGCCGCAATTTGCTCGAATGTTTCATTATTCATAAAGTGGTAGAATTCGCCGTCGTTATAGAGATAATCAAGATCGATATCCATTACGTCAGCCGTTTCTACTGAATCACCTGACTTAAATGTTTTTTCCAACACTTTGCCAGAAAGAAGTTTACGGATTTTGACACGGTTGAAGGCTTGGCCTTTACCTGGTTTCACATATTCATTTTCGAGAATGACACAAGGCTCATTATCAAGCATAATTTTGAGACCGCCTTTAAATTCATTCGTGCTAACAGTAGCCATTTTTTCCTCTTACCATTCTTCGAGTTAAATTCAATGCCGCATATAATAACCCGAAAACTTGATTCTGTTGAGCAAAACTGGCTTCAACAATTAACGAATGCGATCTCAAACCCTGCCGAGCTTCTCCAGCAGTTAGAGATTGATCCTGCCCTTTGGCAAAACGGGTTTGCCGCACGCAAACTCTTCGCACTACGAGTGCCACAAAGTTTTGTCGATCGCATGGAAAAAGGAAACCCTTACGATCCCCTGTTGCGTCAAGTTTTACCACTCAATGAAGAGTTTGAATGGCATGATGGGTACTCAAATGATCCGCTTGATGAGCAAAACAATGCCATTCCGGGATTGCTGCATAAATACCGCAACCGAGTGCTAATGATAGTCAAAGGTGGTTGTGCAATTAACTGCCGTTACTGCTTTCGTCGTCATTTCCCCTACCAAGAGAATAAAGGCTCAAAGCAGGTGTGGCAGCAAAGCGTCGACTATATTGCCGCGCATCCCGAACTCAATGAGGTCATTTTATCGGGCGGTGATCCGTTAATGGCAAAAGATGAAGAACTGCGTTGGCTCATCGATGCAATCAGCAGCGTGCCTCATATTAAACGGTTGCGTATTCACTCGCGCTTGCCCGTGGTGATCCCCGCTCGAATCACCAATGCATTGTGTGATCTGCTGCGTGAAACTCGCTTACAAGTCATTTTGGTGACGCACATTAACCATGCCAATGAAATCAACCTAGAATTCAAACAGCAGATGAGTCGTCTGCGCGCCATCAATGTTACCTTACTCAACCAAGGTGTATTGTTAAAAGGTGTTAATGATAGCGTTGACGCGCAAGTCGCGCTCAGCGAAACGTTATTTGATGCAGGAATTTTGCCTTACTACTTGCATGTGCTGGATAAAGTGCAAGGCGCAGCGCACTTTTTTGTTAGTGATCAAAAAGCAAAAGAAATAATGGCAGGTGTCATTGAGCGAGTCTCGGGCTATCTTGTTGCTAAGCTAACTCGAGAAATCGGTGGCAGAGCCAGTAAAACGCCACTCGATCTGCATCTTGAGTAATTACAGAACGTCAAAGAGCGGTTCGGTGTCAATCAACGAACTCTTACCTTCATACTTTTGGGAAAACCATCATGCAATCTCTCGGACAATTTCTTGATCTTAGTCCATTCAGTTGGTCTGCATTATTGTGCTGTGCTATCAATGGGTTACTGATTGGCGTTGAACGCCAAACCCGCGGTAAACCTGTGGGCATTCGCACATCAATATTAATTATCTCAGGGACTTATCTCTTTCTAGCGATGGCCGTATCACTGTCCCCTAACACCTTAGATCAAGCTCGCGTGCTTGGACAAATTATTACTGGGGTTGGTTTTTTAGGCGCAGGCGTGATGATGACTCAAGATGGGAAAATCCATGGCGTCACCTCAGCCGCTGTTATTTGGGTACTGGCATCACTGGGATTGATGATCGGTCTTGGTTACTTACAGCAATCCATCATTATCACGGTATTAGCATTGTGTGTGTTGTATGGCGTGGATAAGGTAGAAAATAGCTTTCAAAGTTTGCGCCGTGGTGTTCATCAACGCTTTCGTCGTCGTACATAAGGTGAAAAAAGAGCAGCTTGATGCTGCTCTTTCGATTTCAATTCATCGGCTATTTAGCAAAGTTGATGATAGGAAAACACTTAAAGAAACCGTTATCCGCACAGTTAATTAGACCAACCTGAACACCTTCAATTTTTGTGGTTTTGTTGAACAAACCCACTTGCACTTTCGATGTATCAGAGAAGTTTGCTGCACCAACATCAACCATGGTATTACCTTCAGAGTAGTTCACTAGACTGACGTTAGCACCTTGTACATTGTTGGTCAGATTCACTACACCCACGTTAGCACCCACGGTCTGCCCTGTATTCCAGTTTAACAAACCGAGTGAAGCACCAGTCATCTCTTGATTGACTTTCGATGCCCCTAAAAGACCTAAATTTACACCCGTCGTAGAGTCAGTTTCAGATAATCCAACAACGGCGAGATCTAAGCCTTTAACCTCATTCACTTTACCGTAAAGAGCCGCAACACGAACGCCTGATACCGCATTTTCATCCGGCGCATTGAAGTTATTGATGGAAGAAAACATAACTGGAGTGCCAGCCATCGCAACAGAAGAAGATAACGCAGCCACTACGGCTAGTGCTGAAAGTACTTTTTTCATAAAGATCTCCATTGACCAATGAAACCGTTAATATTTGGTTTGTTCACGCTATTTCACTCACATCATCACCAAATTGTGATCAGTGAAGAGACGAAGTCTAGAAGAGTCGGATCACTCAAACGTCAGGATTGAGCTAATTATGCGAAAAAAAAACCGGAGGCAAGCTCCGGTTTCTTATTGAGAGAGGATGATTACATCATCCCTCCCATACCGCCCATGCCGCCCATATCAGGCATTGCCGCTTCTTTCTTCGGTAGCTCAGTCACCATAGCTTCTGTGGTGATCATAAGGCCCGCGACTGAAGCTGCGAACTGTAGCGCACTACGAGTCACTTTGGTTGGATCCAAAATACCCATGTCGATCATATCGCCATATTCACCCGTCGCAGCGTTGTAACCATAGTTACCTTCACCAGCGCGAACATTGTTAGCCACAACAGAATCCTCTTCGCCCGCGTTTTTCACGATTTGACGAATTGGTGCTTCCATCGCACGTAGTGCAACACGAATACCTACGTTTTGCTCTTCGTTGTCACCTTCAAGGCCCGCAACTTTAGCAGCCGCACGGATCAGTGCAACACCACCACCCGCAACCACGCCTTCTTCAACGGCTGCGCGAGTTGCATGCAGTGCATCTTCTACGCGATCTTTCTTCTCTTTCATTTCAACTTCAGTGGTTGCACCGACTTTGATCACTGCAACGCCACCTGCCAGTTTGGCCACGCGTTCTTGTAGTTTTTCTTTGTCGTAATCTGAAGTTGCGTCTTCAATTTGTTGACGAATTTGTGCAACGCGACCTTTAATAGCTTGCTCTTCACCTGCACCATCAATGATGGTGGTGTTTTCTTTAGTGATAGAGATGCGCTTCGCTTGGCCTAGATCTTCCAAGGTCACTTTTTCAAGCTCAAGACCGATCTCTTCAGAAATCACAGTACCGCCCGTTAGGGTAGCAATGTCTTGTAGCATCGCTTTACGGCGATCACCAAAACCAGGTGCTTTCACGGCAGCAACTTTTACAATGCCACGCATGTTGTTCACAACCAGCGTCGCCAATGCTTCACCTTCAACATCTTCCGCCACAATCAGTAGTGGACGAGAAGCTTTTGCTACCGCTTCAAGTGCAGGAAGCAGTTCGCGAATGTTAGAAATTTTCTTATCAACCAATAGGATGAATGGGCTATCTAGATCAACACTGCCCGCTTCTTGGTTATTAATGAAGTAAGGAGATAGGTAACCACGATCAAACTGCATACCTTCCACTACATCGAGTTCATCTTGCAGTGCTTGACCTTCTTCAACAGTGATAACGCCATCTCGGCCCACTTTTTCCATCGCTTCAGCAATGATGTTACCCACGCTTGAATCCGAGTTCGCAGAAATAGTACCCACTTGCGCAATCGCTTTAGTGTCTGAACAAGGTACTGAAAGCTCTTTCAACGCTTCAACCGCCGCCACGACAGCTTTGTCGATGCCACGCTTAAGATCCATTGGGTTCATACCCGCTGCTACAGCTTTCAAGCCTTCAGTGATGATCGCTTGCGCTAATACCGTTGCGGTTGTCGTTCCGTCACCCGCTGCATCGTTAGCTTGAGAAGCAACTTCTTTCACCATTTGTGCACCCATGTTCTGGAATTTGTCTTCCAGTTCAATTTCACGCGCAACAGTGACACCATCTTTGGTGATAATAGGTGAACCAAACGATTTATCTATCACAACGTTACGGCCTTTAGGGCCAAGGGTGACTTTTACTGCATCGGCTAGAATATTAACGCCTTCTAGCATTTTAATACGTGCATCGTTACCAAATTTAACGTCTTTAGCAGCCATCTTTAATTTCCTTTTCTAAATTCTGTTTTAATCAATCGTTTTTGAATCAGAGCAAAAATTACTCAATGCTTACTCGACAATCGCCATGATGTCGTTTTCAGACATAATGAGCACTTCTTTACCGTCGATCTTTTCCGTTTTAGTACCGTAGCTTTCTGCAAAAATAACCGTATCACCTACTTTGACATCCAGCGGTTGTACCGAACCATTTTCAAGGATTCGGCCTTTGCCTACTGCTAAGATGACGCCGCGAGTCGATTTCTCTGCAGCGGAACCTGTTAGAACAATGCCACCAGCAGATTTAGATTCAACTTCTTGGCGTTCAACGATAACTCGGTCGTGTAATGGACGAATGTTCATCGGTCGTCTCTCCTGATTAGATTTTCCGTTAGGTTTATGAAAAGGCTGATTACTCAGCTCGTGAGTGATATGTGGGGGAGCAAGCAAGGGATCCCAAGGGGGGAAAGCGAAAATTTTGTGATCTATTTAACGAATTGATAGCGAATCTTGGTTCTGTGCTGACAAAAGTTACTAGCGGCTCATCCTGTATAGTCAATAATTTGCTTTATTAAGCTGCTTCTTCATAATAGATAAGGCAAACAGAGGAATGCGATGAAAACCATTGACCGAATACTTCAAACCATCAAACGCGATGGAGCGGTAACCGCTAAACGACTGGCCGACGACCTAGGTATTACCACCATGGGGGCTCGCCAGCACCTACAAAGTTTGGAAGATGATGGCATTGTGGCGTTTCATGATGTCAAAGTAAAAGTCGGACGCCCTACTCGACACTGGTCTTTGACACAACAAGGCCACGACCAATTTGCTGATCGGCATGGCGAGTTGATCATCCAAGTGATTGATGCTGTTGAGCACCTTTTTGGTAAAGAAGGACTAGCCAAAGTGGCGGCAGAGCGTGAAGCTCACACATTAGCACAGTATCAACACGCATTAATTGATTGCCACAGTTTAGAAGAAAAACTAGCTAAGCTAGTGACGCTTCGTGAGCAAGAAGGCTATATGGCAGAGCTCATACCATCAACGAACGGTTACACTTTAATTGAGAACCATTGCCCTATCTGTAAAGCTGCGGCACGCTGCCCTAATCTGTGCCAATCTGAACTTAATATTTTCCAAACGTTGATCGGTGAGCAATATGTAGTTGAGCGGAGCGAACACATCATTATGGGTGAGCGTCGCTGCCGTTATCAAATCACACCACGCTAAGATCGTCTCATTAGTAAGAAATGGCGATTTCGTTCCAACTCCTACCTTATTGATCGGTTATGCTTTCATTGTGTTGATAAAATAATCAACAGAGAAATAGTGTAAAGGAGAAAGATATGGAGCCCCCTCAAAAACAGGCCTTACCTTCTTTTGATGAGTTGGTTGAACTTGCCAAACATAATCCAGATGCCTTTACGCAACTGAAAAAAGATATCTGTGAAGAGATGATCCTCTCCTCTTCCAACAACATGCAAGACAGGTTATGGGCTCAGCAAAGTCACATTGACTTGGTGGTAAGCCAATGCAAAAACCCTGTCCATGCTAATGTTATGCTGATGCGTGAGCTCGGCGAACAGATGATGAAATTTAGAAATGCCTTAGATGGCGAATCGGCGCGCACTCAACCGAGCGCGACCATCATTCCATTTGTGCCGCGCCACAGCGACTGGCGTTAACCTCGCTATTTGAAGCTTTTTAAAACAACAGGAGGCATTAGCCTCCTGTTGTTTCATCAATTTTTTTCTATCAAGTTTACTCTGGTTCAGGTCCGTAGCGGTTGCGGCTTTGCGTTCCCTTCATAAAACCACATTCGACTAAAATCCATGAGCCACAAACCAGTGCGACCAGCGATACCAATGACTCTGTCATACTGGCTTGAGTGGCAATCTCGGCACTGGCAAAAGGCATACTCATACGGCCTATCACCAAAGGGACATTAAGCAATAACCACCAAGCAGACTTATCTCTGTCATGCCAACGTTTTACCGTGATGGCCAAATCAGGCAGTAACACCACTAGCAAAAACAGCGGCAAGATCAGGTGCGTATAGGCAGGAAACATTTGGTTTGCAGCGAGTGCGAAGCCCATAATGGACGCGTAATAACAGAGATTCCACATCCAAAATACTTTGCGCCCGATGCGTCCTTGAAATGAAAATAGCAGTTCTTTAATTGACATCTTGTTACCTAAAATGGTTAATTTACAACCTTTTGGAAGCAATCTTTATCCATATCACGCAAATTCACGGTCAGACTCCTGACTTGACTAGCTTGCTGTTGCAATACCGTCATTAATTGACGTGACAACTCTCTTTTTTGTTCAGGTGTCCGCCCTGACAGTAAATCAAAGCTGAGGTGAATAAAATCAACACTGTCGCCCTCTTCACCAATGCACCAATGGTGGCAGCGTAGCGCCCGTGATTTCACTGAGTCAGCGTCAAATAATCCGCAGCGAAGTGCGACTTGGTGAAGATCTTCCAATAACCCTTGAACATTCACACGTTCATCCACAGAGTTCGAGTATTCCATAACAAGGTTGGGCATACGAATTCCTTTTCTTCATTCATGATCAAATTTCAACACTGGTGAGCCTTATTGGTATCACTAGCTTTTCTTTTAACAGCCACTAATAGCAATTAATCTCGTAAAATCCGAGCCATTATCGGCTATTCTGTCTATCTGATCACTGATAAGGGGTGTCACGCATTGCTTAAGATCCCATAAAGTCATGACTCGAATCATGATCTGACCGATTTTATCTGTTATATTCTTTCGCAATCACGTTTATTTTTGACATTCATTCATTTTAACTTTGATAGATAATGGAGATATTCCTATGCGTCATCCTGTAGTTATGGGTAACTGGAAACTAAACGGCAGCAAAGAGATGGTTGTTGAGCTGCTAAATGGTCTGAATGCAGAGCTTGAAGGCGTAACGGGTGTTGACGTAGCCGTTGCTCCACCAGCACTTTTTATTGACCTAGCAGAGCGCACTCTGACCGATGCGGGTAGCGCGATCATTCTGGGTGCCCAAAACAGCGACGTACACAACAGTGGCGCATTCACTGGCGATATGTCTCCAGCAATGCTGAAAGAATTCGGTGCAACACACATCATCATTGGTCACTCAGAGCGTCGTGAATACCACAACGAATCCGATGAATTTGTGGCGCAAAAATTTGCATTCCTAAAAGAAAATGGCCTAACACCAGTACTTTGTATCGGTGAATCTGAAGCACAAAACGAAGCTGGCGAAACAGTAGCCGTATGTGCACGTCAACTTGACGCTGTGATCAACACTCAAGGTGTTGAAGCGCTAGAAGGTGCGATCATCGCTTACGAACCAATCTGGGCGATCGGCACAGGTAAAGCAGCAACAGCAGATGATGCTCAACGTATTCACGCCGCTATTCGCGCGCACATTGCTGCAAAATCAGAAGCAGTCGCGAAGAATGTCGTTATCCAATACGGCGGTTCTGTAAAACCTGAAAACGCAGCAGCTTACTTCGCACAACCAGACATTGATGGTGCTCTAGTTGGCGGCGCGGCACTTGATGCGAAAAGCTTTGCAGCTATCGCAAAAGCAGCAGCTGAAGCGAAAAAAGCGTAATTATTCACACTAATTATCGTTAAGAAGGTCAGCATTTGCTGGCCTTTTTTGTTTCTTCACTCGCGTCACACTTCCCATCCCAGCAGCTATAGTCGCGATCGCCAGAATCAAGTATCCTAACGTTTTGCTTAACCTACGTTGCCAGTAATGCACGATAAACACGGCCTATTAACCGCCCCAATTCCAAATGTGCTCACTCAAATGACGATCCCAATGATTTTTGGTTTGATCGCGATTTTGATGTTTAACTTGGTCGACACCTTTTTTATCTCACTGTTGGGCACCGAATCTCTTGCCGCCATCAGTTTTACCTTTCCCGTCACCTTTGCGGTCAACTGCATCACCATGGGAATTGGTATTGGACTTTCGACGAGTATTGGCCGCTTACTCGGTCAAGGTGACGCTAAGAATGCGGCGCGTTTTTCTAGTCATGGCGTGTTGCTGGCTGTGGTGCTGGTGACATTCGCTTCAATTCTGGGGTTACTGACCATTAAGCCACTTTTCCTACTGCTTGGTGCCACTGACGATTTAATCCCTTTGATTGAGCAATACATGCAGGTTTGGTATTTGACCATTCCTTTGCTCGTTATTCCCATGGCTGGTAACAGCGCAATTCGAGCAACGGGTGATACTAAAACGCCGGCTAAAATTATGATGCTCGCAGGTTGTATTAACGGTCTGCTCGATCCGCTGCTGATTTTTGGTTATGGCCCTTTCCCTGAATTAGGAATCCAAGGTGCTGCTATTGCCAGTGCATTCAGTTGGTTAGGCGCACTGTGCGGATCGCTATATGTATTAATCAAAAGAGAAAAATTATTGGCATGGCCGTATTTTCCTACTTTATGGCATGATTGGCAGCAGATCTTAAAAGTGGGCACACCAGCGGCACTCTCCAATGCAATGAATCCACTCTCTGGCGCGCTATTAATGATAATGCTGGCAAGCCATGGCACGGCTGCCGTAGCCGCTTACGGCGCCGCGCAGCGTATTGAGTCGATACTCATTTTGGTCTTGATGTCACTAACCTCAGCACTGACTCCCTTTATGGCACAAAACATCGGCGCAAAAAATATTGAGCGTAGCTTTGCTGGCTTGTTCCTCAGCATGCGTTTTTCTATCGTATTTCAATTGATGATTTTTGCGATGATGGTACCGCTGAGCATCCCTTTGTCAGCCCTATTTTCTCAAGAGCCCTCGGTGCGCGATCTATTGTGGCACTATTTGCTGGTGGTGCCACTGAGCTATGGCTTTCAAGGCATTGTGATGATGCTTGTCTCTGGATTGAATGCATTGCATCAACCCATGCGCGCCTTTCAGTGGAGCGTGATGCGGCTATTTGTGTTCACTCTTCCTGCCGCGTGGTTAGGTTCGTATCTCTATGATGTCGAAGGGCTGTTTATCGGGATTGCCGCAGGCAATACCTTAGGTGGGCTGCTGGGTTATTACTACGCCCTGCGTCTAAAACGAACTTACCTGTTTCGCTAATGCTACCATTTATCTGGTTGAGCACGTCGTGGTGAACTAAATATAAAAAAGCCAGCATTCATGCTGGCTTTATCACTTAGAAACATCGCCTTTCAGCGCGAGAAACTACTCTTCAATCTCGTCAAGGTCATCATCTAAGTCCATATCCACATTTAAAGGCTCAGGAGATAAAATAATACCCGTATTATCAGCGTACAAATAATCTTCAGGTAGGAAAGTGACGCCACCAAAATTGACAGGCACATCCACTTCACCGATACCTTGATTGGATGCTCCAACAGGAATAGAGGCGAGCGCTTGAATGCCGATGCTCATCTCTTCGAGTTCATCCACTTCACGGACACAACCGTAAACAACGATGCCTTCCCACTCATTTTCTTCAGCAAGAGCGGCCAATTCTGCATCAATCAGCGCACGGCGCAGTGAACCACCACCATCAATTAACAGCACCCGTCCTAGCCCATCTTGCTCTAATACTTCACGGATTAAGCCATTATCTTCAAAACATTTAATCGTCGTAAGCTGGCCAGCAAAGGATGCGCTTCCACCAAAGTTACTAAACATTGGCTCCACCACATCGACTTGGTCGAGATAAATATCACATAACGCAGAGGTGTTGTATTCCATAATGGTTCTTCTCTTGCCGAAAATTATCTTCACCGAGTATATAGGGTCATTAAGTCATTGCAATGACAAGCGACAATTAACTCGTCAGAGTTTGAGCTATAACAATTCCAACAAACAACAAGTTGGTGATCAGTGAACATTTGACGATAGCGGGCATCATAGGTGCTATCTGCGCAGGTTGATCACTCACCCACACCGCTTTACTGTGTTTTACCACTACCACAATGCTCAACAAAAAGGGCAAACTGATCCACGTTGGGCTGCTTTGCATCACTAAATACCAAGCAAAAGCGATCACCGCACCCGCCAATAGCATAAAGTGATATTGCTTGGCGCGCGTTTGCCCAAGACGTACGGCAACGGTTTTTTTTCCGCAAACTGCATCATTTTCAATATCACGCATATTATTGACATTGAGCACAGCGACCGCCAATAAGCCACAGCCTAACGCGGGTAAGAACAGGCTCGGTTCCACATGGCCGGTATGCAAGAAATAGGTTCCAGACACCCCAAGTAAACCAAAGAAAATGAATACGGATAAATCACCTAAGCCGACATAGCCGTAGGGTTTGTTACCGACCGTGTAAGCAATCGCGGCCACAATAGCGAGCACGCCCAACCCGACAAAAGCCAGAATACTTTGCACGCTATCCAGTGCATAAAAAATCAACACCAAACCCGAGATAACCGTCAATGTGATGTTAATCAGCATCGCTTGCTTCATATCATCGAGCGTCACCGCACCGGACTGAATCGCTCTGATTGGCCCTAAGCGAGCCTCATTATCCGTGCCCTTGACCGCATCACCATAATCATTTGCAAGGTTAGATAAGATTTGCAATAAGGTCGCGGTAAGCAGAGCAAGCAGCGCTACTGGCAACGAAAAATGGCCCGATGAGAAAGCTAACGCGCTGCCCGTTAAAATAGAAACTAGCGCGAGAGGGAGCGTTTTAGGCCTGGCCGCATCAAGCCAGATATGGAGCGAATTCTTCATGCAAGGTCACTGCCGTTCAAAAAAGGGGTCAGTATATACTGTTCTGCTGACGAGTATAACACGGCAATAAAAAGCCCGTCACTTTGGACGGGCTACAAACAGTGTACTGACCATTCGATCCGCTAAAGAATAAAGCGGCTCAAATCTTCATTCTCGACTAACTCACCTAGGCGCTGCTTGACGTAGGCGGCATCGATAATCATTGAGGAGCCAGGCTTTTCTGTTGCATCAAATGAGATTTCATCCATCAAACGCTCCATCACGGTATGTAGGCGACGTGCGCCGATATTTTCCGTGGTTTCATTCACTTTCCACGCGGCTTCCGCAATTTGAGTGATGCCATCTTCAGTGAATTCAATGTTCACCTCTTCCGTCTTCATCAGCGCAATATACTGCTCGGTCAGAGAGGCTTTCGGCTCAGTCAAAATACGTTTAAAGTCATGGCTCGATAATGCTTCAAGTTCGACGCGAATCGGCAAGCGGCCTTGCAACTCGGGGATTAAATCAGAGGGCTTCGCCACTTGGAATGCACCCGATGTGATAAAGAGGATATGATCAGTTTTAACCATGCCGTGCTTAGTCGAGACGGTACTGCCCTCAATCAAAGGTAGCAAATCACGTTGTACCCCTTCACGCGACACATCTGGACCTGAGCTTTCGCCGCGTTTACAGATTTTGTCAATCTCATCGATAAAGACAATGCCGTTATTTTCAACATTAAAAATAGCTTGATCTTTCAGCTCTTCCTGATTGACCAATTTTGCCGCTTCTTCCTCAGTCAAAGCTTTGAAGGCCTCTTTGATTTTGAGTTTGCGTTTTTTCTTGGTATCCCCTGCAAGGTTCTGAAACAAACCTTGCAGCTGATTGGTCATCTCTTCCATGCCCGGAGGTGCCATAATTTCAACCCCCATTTGAGGGACAGCGACATTGATTTCAATCTCTTTGTCGTCGAGCTTTCCTTCACGCAACTTTTTACGGAAGATTTGGCGAGTATTCGAGCTCTCTTCGCCCTTTTCATTCTCTCCCCAAGCATCACGAGCTGGCGGCAATAAAGCATCTAAAATACGCTCTTCTGCTTGCTCTTGCGCGCGAAATTGCACTTTTTCCATCGCTTGCTGGTGAGTCATTTTTACCGCGACATCGGTTAAATCGCGAATAATAGTTTCCACTTCTTTACCAACATAACCCACTTCGGTAAATTTGGTCGCTTCCACTTTAATGAATGGTGCGTTGGCAAGCTTGGCGAGACGACGAGCAATTTCCGTTTTTCCCACCCCAGTTGGACCAATCATCAAAATGTTTTTCGGCGTTACTTCGGCGCGCAAGCTCTCTTCGAGCTGCATGCGACGCCATCGATTACGCAGCGCAATCGCCACCGAACGTTTGGCTTTATCTTGACCAATAATATGGCGATTTAATTCGTGAACAATTTCACGTGGAGTCATTTCAGACATCAGATTTTCCTTAATTCTTTACCCTAACACTGTCTTTATTTTTCGGTGGTTACTGTTTGTTGCAGTAGCAATTCCGCCGGTATTTCTAGTTCTTCGATAGTGTGGAAATGGTTGGTAAACACGCAAATGTCGCCCGCAATTTTCAGTGCTTTTTCAGCGATTTCACGTGCATCTAAATCGGTATTTTCTAATAATGCGGTCGCCGCAGCTTGGGCAAAATTACCACCCGAACCGATAGCAATCAGGTCGTTTTCTGGTTGAACGACGTCACCATTGCCCGTAATAATGAGTGATGCCGTTTCATCAGCCACCGCTAAAATCGCTTCTAGCTTACGCAGTGCTCGGTCACTACGCCAATCTTTTGCCAGCTCAACCGCGGCCTTAGTAAGATGACCTTGATGCATTTGCAGCTTACTTTCAAAGCGCTCAAACAAGGTAAACGCATCGGCTGTGCCACCTGCAAACCCTGCCAAGACTTGATTATTGTACAGACGGCGAACCTTGCGCGCGTTGCCTTTCATTACTGTATTACCGAGCGATACTTGTCCGTCACCGGCGATGACAACTTTATTATTACGACGTACAGAGACGATGGTAGTCACGACAGGACCTCTTATTTGTTTTCACGATGGAGTTAGCAAATATATGAGGATGGTTGGGGAAGATTTCAAGTCACAAAAAACACTCACCGCGAATCGATTGGATGCGGTGAGTGATCGCTCTTATTGTGGTTCAGTCCAAATGGCGCACGGCTCAATTTTAGCGCGTTGTAATTTATGCTCGTCACGCTGCGCATCACGCTTATATTTGTACGGCCCTAATACCACGCGATACCAACTGCTGCCTTCCGTTTTTCGGATTTCACTTTTTAAACCCTGAAACGCGATATCAAGTTTACGGCTTTCAGCTTGTGCCGAAGTTTTGTACGCCCCACACTGCATAATGTAAGGGATTTCAGACACTTTCTGTTCTTTGGCTACCACTTCTACTTCACGTTTCGGCAAGCTATCCACGTAATCCCATTTTTCCTCTGGGGGCGGTGGGATCACTTTCTCTGGCTTAGGTTTTGCGACTGGTTTTGTAGGAACCACAACCGCTTGAGGCGGCTCAGGATCACGGCTGAGTAAGAACAGCCCATAACCAAAACCGGAAACGAGCAACAGTGCCAATAAGCCACTACGCCAAGGTTTACGACGTGGAGTTGTTTTTTTCGGGGTCGGCTTTTTCGGACTACGACCGCGCCTTACATAATCTTTATTAGCCACAGAGAATTCAAAAGTTGATGGTTTGTGCCAATGTTAATGCAGTTTCCAACGACTTAATAGTGTTGAAAGAGTTGCAGCGCATCAAAAATGCGCTGCGTGTGGTTAGTTCAAACGAGGAGGCGCTGCGCTTTCTCGAATCACTAACTTGGTTTCTAATAGTCGAGAACCTGCGCCAACCTCTTGACCGCGAAGAAGATCGAGCATCATGAGCATCGCTTGACGCCCTATCTCATAGCGCGGCTGTGAGATGGTCGTTAACGGTGGATCGCAGTAGAGCGCAAATTGAATATCATCAAATCCCACCACTGAAATATCTTGTGGAACGCGTAAACCCAATTTTTTGGCTTCCTTAATGACACCGATAGCCATACTGTCATTATGACTAAAAATGGCTGTGGGTGGCTCAGATAACGCCAATAATTGGCGCAGTGCTTTAGCCCCAGCTTCAAAAGTAAAATCACCATAAGTGCAATAATTAGGGTTCATGGTAATTCCTGCACGGCGTAAGGCTTGTTGATAACCTTGATGGCGGAACTTACACAGCGTGGCCTCTGCTGGCCCCGATATTTGCGCGATGCGTTTGTGCCCGAGCTGCGTCAAATAGTTCACCGCTTCAAACGCTGAAGTAAGGTTATCAATATGTACCGTCGGCAACTCAAGTTCTGGCGCAAATTCACATGCCATGACCATAGGTGGCAGGTTTTTTTGCTCCGGCTTACTAACATCAAACGGCAAATCCGTTCCCAGCAACAACATGCCATCGGCCTGCTTAGTAAATACGAGGTTAACTAACGAACTTTCTCGCTTTTTCTGCTGACCACTATCACCCAACAGTACTAAATAACCATGTTCCATCGCCGCATCTTCGATACCACGAATGATCTCTGTGAAGTAAGGGTCACAAATATCAGGCACGATAGCGACAATGGTTTTAGATTCATTACGGCGTAAGTTGCGAGCGAGAGAATTTGGTGAGTAACCAGCTTCCAAAACAGCATCTTCGACACGCTTTCGCGTTGAAGATGATACTTTTTCAGGGTTCATCAACGCCCTAGATACCGTGGCGGTTGATACACCTGCAAGCTGGGCAACATCCTTCATTGTCGCCATAGAAATTAACCTCTTTAAAAGTTGTTACTGGGCTGAAATCACCCGTTGTTATGTTTATAAAATCCGGTTGTAAAATCTGGTTATCCATTTTGAACGCTGAGCTGTTATTCACAGCGGATATATGAGTGATAGTCTATTCATTTCCACCCAGAAAGTTACGGTCAGATTAACAAATTTTACATAATAAGCGTGAAGCCACTCACATTAGAGAGGATTAAATAGGCTGACAAAAATAACAGTAACCTTTTTAGCACTCGATTGCTTCAATATGTTACATCTCATTTCATCGAAAACGCTACTGAGGTTTAACTGAGATCTTGCGGTTCAATATCTAACGACCAGCGAATTTTCTTGGCTAATGGTAACAGTCCAATCGCAGGCTTAGCACTCATCAATAGTTTTTGCATTTTGGAGCGATGCTGAGTTTGCAGTAATAACTGCCAGCGATATTTGCCCGCTCTTTTCGCCAATGGTGCTGGGGTTGGCCCCAATACTAAGCACGAATCATCAAATAACGGATGCGCTTCTAACGTATGCCTAATTTGGCGTAAAAACTCTTCCACCATCGAAGCTTGATTGGATTCCGCTTTAAACAGTGTGAGATAGGTGTAAGGTGGCAACATCGCTATTTTCCGCTCTTCTAACGCGGTTTCTGCAAAATGACGATAATCCTTTTGCAACAGTGCTTGCAGCAAACTGTGTTCCGGGTGATGCGTTTGTAAAATCACTTCGCCGGGTTTACTAGCGCGTCCTGCTCGACCTGCCACTTGAGTAAATAGCTGCGCCAAGCGTTCGGCGGCGCGAAAATCACTGCTGTATAGCGAACCATCCACATCCAATAACGCTACTAAAGTTACATCGGGAAAATGGTGCCCTTTAGCGAGCATCTGCGTGCCAATTAAAATCTGATACTCACCTTGTCGAATCGATGATAACGCACTTTCTAAACTGCCTTTACGACGCGTACTATCGCGATCAATACGCACCGTTTTATATTCGGGGAAAAGCTGCGCCAGTTGCGCTTCAAGTTGCTCGGTACCTACCCCAACCGTGACCAACTGAGTGGAACCACAACCTTGACACTGATGAACCACCGGACGTTGCGAGCCGCAATGGTGACAACGCATGTCACTGCTGTATTGGTGAAAGGTATAGTACGCATCGCAACGTTTGCACTCGGCAATCCAACCGCATTCATGGCACATCAGCGCGGGCGAGAAGCCGCGCCGATTGAGAAACAGCATCACTTGGTTACCTGCACTGAGGTGTTTTCTCATCTCAGCAATCAGCGGCGCTGATAACCCACTCTCTAAAAACAGGCCTTTCACATCCAACACTTTGTTTTTAGTGGGAACCGCTACGCCCGCACGCTGAGTTAAGCTTAAGTGATGATATTTGCCACTCAATGCATTATGCAACGTTTCTAATGCTGGAGTGGCAGAACCGAGCACAATCGGGATCTGCTCAAGATTTGCACGCATTACCGCGACATCTCTTGCATGGTAGCGTAGGCTATCTTGCTGTTTATACGAAGCGTCGTGCTCTTCATCAACAATGATGATACCTAGATCTGCAAAAGGCGTTAGCAGCGCTGAGCGAGTACCAATGATAATGCCCGCAATATTATCACGCGCCGCTAACCACGCGTTGAGGCGCTCGGTTTCATTGAGCCCCGAGTGAACCACGGCAACTGGCACATTAAATCGCTTACGAAAGCGGTTAATGGTTTGTGGTGTTAGACCAATCTCAGGCACCAGTACCAATGCCTGACGTCCTTTTTCTAAAACGGGCTTGATTAAGTTTAGATAAACTTCGGTTTTCCCTGAACCGGTGACACCTTCAAGTAAATGGCATGCGAAATGGTGATGGCTATTAATTGAAGCAATCGCGATCGCTTGTTCTTGGTTTAGCTTGGGCTTTTCCACATCCGCTTCAACATTTTGCGGCCAAGCCGTCAGTGTCGGCCGTTTTTCCAGTGATTCTATCCAGCCTTTCTCTTGTAAGGTTTTGAGTACGCTGCTACCTACCTCTTCATCAATAAACAGTTGATGGGGCACAGCGCCAGACTCAAGCATCGTCATCACTTTGGCTTGCTTTACCGCTCGCCCAAATCCTTGCATGAGTTGATCGCGCCCACTGGGCGTCAGTTGCCACTCCACTAAGGTCGAAAAATCGGCCGCTTTCCCTTTGCGTAATGCGCCAGGCAAGGCATTAAATAGCGTGTCTCCTAATGGGTATTGATAAAATTGGCTACACCACAACAGCAATTGATAGAGTTTCTCTGGCCAGACTGGCTGGCTATCGAGCACCGCTTTTAGCGGCTTTAATTGATCGACTGAAAACTCAGATTCACTGACTATAGCGGTGACGATACCCACCAGAGTTTGCCGACCAAATGGCACCGACACTCGTCCACCAACAATCGGAAACAGATGACTTGGGATCTGATAATCAAACTGCTTATCCAATGGGACAGGTAAGGCAACGCGTGCAATGGTGGGGCGCATAATCGACCGTTCGTTCTACAAAAAATGTGAAAAGACAGTCTACTGGATGCGTCACCGAAATTCGAGCTTCGTCATTGGACAAAAATGTGGCGAAAATAGCGGCGAAATGGCTTGATCCACTGAAGAGGATTCATTAATATATCGCGCCTTGATGATATGGCTTCTTGCTTGATGTTAAGCAGTCAGCGGTATCAACATTTTTTTATTAACTACGTGTGGTGTCCGGCATAGATTCGGATAGCGACGCGGCCCAATTTGAGGTTATCCCATGAAAGCTGGTATCCATCCAGAGTACAAAGCAGTTAGCGCGACTTGTTCTTGCGGCAACTCTTTCGAGTTCAGCTCAACGCTAGGCAAAGATTCTATCCACCTAGACGTGTGTGACAAATGTCACCCATTCTACACTGGTAAGCAACGTATCGTTGATACTGGCGGCCGTGTAGATCGCTTCAACAAGCGTTTCGGTGCTCTTTCTAGCAAATAATCTCTTTTTTGCTAGAAAATTAAAAAAGGATGCTTCGGCATCCTTTTTTGTTGGCATTTTTTGTATAGTTGTCAGTACGCACTGGTCTTATCTGCGACATTTTCTCCATTTTTTGATGAAGCACGTCAGGTTCCCGCCTAGGAAGTTTGAGCGACATCCATTAGAATTATGGACCTTTTCCAATCCAACACGAGCACTTATACCTATGTCTGATGACACTCACCAAGAATTAACGGCAGAAGAACAATTTCGCCAACGCGCACTCGATTACCATGCTTACCCAACCGCGGGTAAAATTGCCATTTCACTAACTAAGCCTGCCGACTCGGCTGAAGACCTTGCTTTAGCTTACAGCCCGGGCGTCGCTGAACCGGTTCGTGAAATCGCACAGAACATCGACAACGTTTATAAATACACTGCGAAAGGCAACACCGTCGCTGTGATCTCAAACGGCACGGCTATTCTTGGTTTAGGTAACTTAGGTCCGATGGCTTCCAAGCCCGTCATGGAAGGAAAAGCGCTACTGTTTAAACGCTTTGCTGGGCTTGATTCAATTGATATTGAAGTAAAACACCGCACAATCGATGAATTTGTCGATACGGTTGCCAACATCGCCGACACCTTTGGCGGCATCAACTTAGAAGATATCAAAGCACCAGATTGCTTTGAGATTGAACGCCGTTTGATCGAGCGCTGTAATGTGCCTGTTTTCCATGACGATCAACACGGCACTGCGATTGTTACCGCAGCTGGCATGCTCAATGCGATTGAACTACAAGGCAAGAAACTCAACGAATGCACTATCGTCTGTCTTGGCGCTGGCGCAGCAGCTACCGCTTGCATGGAACTACTGATTAAGTGCGGCGCAATGCGTGAAAAAATCTACATGCTTGATCGCAAAGGTGTGATTCATACTCGTCGCGATGACATCAATGAATATAAGCAGTTGTTTGCTAATAACACCGACAAACGCACACTGGAAGATGTGATTGAAGGCGCTGACTTATTCCTAGGTGTGTCAGGTCCCAACCTGCTGCCTGCCGAAGCGCTAAAATTAATGGCCGATAAACCGATCGTATTTGCTTGCTCAAACCCGGATCCGGAAATTAAACCGGAACTCGCACGCGCGGTACGTGACGATTTAATTCTCGGCACAGGCCGTAGCGATTATCCAAACCAAGTCAACAATGTGTTGTGCTTCCCATTTATTTTCCGTGGCGCTTTGGATGTCCGTGCTAGTGAAATTAATGACCAAATGAAGCTAGCCGCAGTTGAGGCGATACGTGAACTGGCTAAAGAAGAAGTGCCGGCTGAAGTGTTGAAAGCTGCAGGCGTAAAAGCGTTAAGTTTCGGCCCTGAATACATCATTCCAAAACCGATGGACCCACGCCTACTGCCTCGTGTTGCTAAAGCGGTTGCTCAAGCAGCGGTTGACTCTGGCGTCGCTCGAATCGAGATGCCTGTCAATTACATGCAAGAATAATCACAAGCTTGAGCGGCTAAATGCCTCGCTCGAAAAAAAACCGCTGACTTTCAGCGGTTTTTTTATATTCTGAGACACAGAGCCAAAGTCACAATGGCAACTTACCCAGTATCCTCTCTATTTTATCTCGTTGTACCGCAATTACGCGCTACACTTCTTCATCATCATACGCTTCAAATTCAATACCCATGGCGGTCATTAATGCTTTTGCTTCCGTCGGAATATCGTCTGGACGATCTTTTCTCAAATCTTCGTCGGTCGGTAAAGGTTGACCGGTATAAGCATGCAAGAAGGCTTCACACAGCAGCTCACTGTTCGTTGCGTGGCGTAAGTTATTGATTTGACGGCGAGTGCGCTCATCAGTTAATACTTTCAACACTTTCAATGGGATTGAAACGGTGATTTTTTTGACTTGCTCACTCTTCTTCCCATGTTCAGCATATGGGCTAATGTATTCCCCATTCCAGTCTGCCATTGCGCACCTTCGTTATCGTAATTGGTCGTTAAAAATTTGAAAGTTGGATTTTAGCGGGATTTACCGCCACAAGCAAAGACATATAGACGTCTAGATACATTGACGTCTTCTTTTGAGTTCAGTAAAGTGTGCCATTATCGACAAAGAGATACCCGAAATACTTGAAATTTCAGCAGAGCGGCAAGTCAAGGCAGCCAGACTATGTGATTGAAGTAGGTGAACCTAGCCAACATCGCAGCAACTTCAAGTTAGAAAGGGGATAGCAATCTCACGCACTATCGGATATAGCTAATACTCGAGACAATGGACGTTGCCATTTCGTTGTCCCCAGATAAAGCAGGAACCCCTCAATAAAAGTCAGTTTATTGAGTTTAATTAAGTAAGGAAACCGTCATGACCACTCGCAAGCCAGCCACCATCGCCGTTAGAACCGGTATTGAATCCGACTCTCAATATCATGCTGTTGTGCCTCCAATTTATCTTTCGACAAATTATAGCTTTCCTGCGTTTGGTGAAGTGCCTAAATACGATTACACACGCTCTGGCAACCCAAATCGAGGTCTGCTCGAAAAAGCGTTGTTTGAACTCGAATCGGGTCAAGGCGCAGTGGTGACTAACTGTGGCACTTCGGCGCTGAATCTATGGGTTTCCGCCTTTTTAAGTCCTGACGATCTGATCGTGGCCCCGCATGACTGTTACGGTGGCACATATCGACTGTTTAATACACGCGCCAAAAAAGGCGATTTTAAGACACTCTTTATTGATCAATCCGATCCAAACGCTTTGCAGGCCGCTTTGGCGAAAAAACCCAAATTGGTACTCATTGAAACCCCATCCAACCCATTGGTTCGCGTGGTAGATATTGCTGATATTTGCCAACAAGCACACGCCGTCGGTGCATTAGTGGCGGTTGACAACACCTTCTTAACGCCAGTTTTCCAAAAACCATTAGAGTTGGGCGCAGATTTTGTCATCCACTCCACCACCAAATTCATCAACGGCCACTCCGATGTGATTGGCGGAGTTGTTATCACCAAAACAGAGCAGCACGCTGAAGAGCTAGCATGGTGGGGCAACTGCCTTGGCTCAACGGGAACCCCTTTTGATAGCTATATGACGCTGCGTGGCATTCGTACCTTAGGCGCAAGAATGCGCGTCCATGAGGAGAGCTCACGCGCCATTTTGGACTATCTGCAAAGCGAAGCCTTAGTTAAGGTCATTTATCACCCGAGTTTGCCAGAGCATCCTGGCCATGAGATTGCGAAAAAGCAGCAATCTGGCTTTGGCTCTATGCTCAGTTTTGAGTTTGCGGGTAGCTTTGAACAGCTTAAATATTTTGTCTCTCAGTTAACATTATTCTCACTGGCAGAATCATTAGGAGGCGTGGAGAGCTTAATCTGCCACCCCGCTTCGATGACTCACCGAGCGATGGGCGAAGAAGCGTTGGTCGAAGCCGGTGTTTCACAACAGCTATTACGCCTATCGGTCGGCTTAGAAGATGCCCAAGATTTGATTGACGATCTCGCGCAAGCCTTTGCTAAAGCGCAGGAGGCCTATTAATGACTGCCCTACGTCAATTGCACAAGTTTGGCGGTAGCAGCCTTGCCGATCCTGAATGCTACAAACGGGTCGTTAATATCTTAAAAGAGTATTCTCAAGCTGATGATTTGGTGGTGGTTTCTGCCGCAGGAAAAACCACCAATCGTTTAATCGAATTTCTCGACGCTCTCAATAAAGATGGCCGAGTGGCTCATGAGAACTTGCAATCGGTCCGTCAGTACCAAATCGATTTAATCAACGCGCTGCTCGATGAAGATGCAGCGCAACCGCTCATCACTTTACTCACCAACGAAATTCGCACTTTGGGTCAGCTTTGCGCGCCCCTATCGCCAGCTCAACAAGCGGCGGTACTTGGCCATGGTGAAGTGTGGTCATCACGCTTATTGGCGGCGTTACTCAATCAACATAACCTTGCGGCTGTGGCACAAGACGCCCGCGAATTTCTTCGCGCGCAAGCAGGCACACAACCGGAAGTGGATCGCGCTCGCTCCTACCCTTTGCTGAAAGAAATTTTGGCACAACACGCGCATCACCGAGTGATCATCACAGGCTTTATGGCTCGCAGTGAACAAGGTGATACTGTGCTACTTGGGCGCAATGGTTCCGATTACTCCGCCACTATGATCGGTGCACTTGCGGAAGTAAACCGGGTAACGATTTGGAGTGATGTGGCCGGTGTTTATAGCGCCGACCCGCGTATTGTCAGTGATGCCTGTTTACTGCCGCTACTGCGTTTGGACGAAACCAACGAGTTAGCGCGCCTTGCCGCCCCAGTATTACACAGCCGAACTTTGCAGCCCGTGGCGCAAAGCACCATGGATTTGCACTTGCGCTGCAGTTATCAACCCGAAGCAGGATCGACTCGTATTGAGCGTGTATTGGCATCGGGACGCGGTGCCAAAATCATTACTTCACTTGATGATGTGCTGTTGATTGAGCTTAATTTTGCTCACGGGCATGACTTCCAGCGCCTACAAAATGATGTACTGCGCAGCTTGCGTCGTGCTCAACTCGAACCGCTAGCTTTCGATACTCAAGCCGATCAACACCAATTGCGCCTTGCCTATACTGCTGAGATTTCAGGTGGAGCCCTAGCCCATCTGCAAGATGCCGCTTTTGAAGCGGAAATTAAACTCAAAGAAGGCTTTTCATTAGTGGGGGCTGTAGGTGCGGGAGTGACGAAAAACCCCAATCACTGCTACGGCTTTTATCAACAGCTACGTTCATCACCGATCGAGTTTATCTGTGAAGCCGAATCTGGGCTGAGTTTAGTCGCAGTACTGCGTAAAACGCCGATCACCCCCTTAGTGGTGGGTATGCACAACCAACTATTTCAGGCGCAAAAACGGGTCGCACTGGCACTGTGTGGCAAAGGCAACATTGGTTCGAGTTGGTTAAAACTCTTTGCTGAACAAAAATCAGAGTTAGAAAAACGCCATGGCATGAACTTCGAGTTGGTCGCGGTGGTCGATAGCCAAACCTATTGGTTTGATGAGCAAGGGATTGATGCGGCATCGGTTTTAAAGCATTTTGACGATGAAGCGATTGCCAGTGAAGGAATGACTTGGCTACAACGATTAAGCAATATTCAAGGATATGACGAAGCGGTTGTGCTCGATGTAACCGCAAGCAAAGAACTGGCTGATCACTATCTCAGCATTGCTGAAAATGGGGTGCACCTCATCTCAGCGAATAAAGTCGCGGGCTCTTCCTCTAGCGTCGATTACCACCAAATAAAAGAAGCGTTCGCGAAAATTAGCCGCCATTGGCTCTACAACGCGACGGTTGGCGCAGGCTTACCCATTAACCACACGGTACGTGATTTGCGTGAAAGCGGTGATGAAATCGTCGCCCTCTCTGGTATTTTCTCTGGCACTTTATCTTGGTTATTTCAGCAATTCGACGGCTCAATACCGTTTAGCGAACTGGTCGATTTAGCATGGCAACAAGGACTTACCGAGCCTGACCCGCGCAGCGATCTGGATGGTTCAGACGTAATGCGCAAACTGGTGATCCTAGCCCGTGAAGCGGGATTACATATCGAACCGGAAAATGTCAAAGTTGAATCACTGGTTCCTGATGAGCTCAAGCACCTCTCACTGGATGACTTTTTAGACAAAGGCCAACTGCTGAGTGAAAAATTAGCAGAGAGACTAACCAAAGCACAACGTGAAGATAAAGTGCTACGCTATGTCGCAAGGCTTGAGAAAAATGGCAAAGCAACGGTGGGGGTTGAAGCTTTAGAGCGTGAACACGCTTTGGCTAACCTTTTACCTTGTGACAACATCTTTGCTATCGAGAGTAAATGGTATCGCGATAACCCGTTAGTGATTCGTGGCCCGGGCGCTGGTAGAGAAGTGACAGCAGGAGCTATCCAATCGGACCTCAACTTGCTGTCAAGCTTGCTGTAACACTCCAGCTTATTCCAGATTAAGGGGCCACTAGGCTCCTTAATTTAACTGCGAAAGGATGATATTAGGTCATGCATACCGAGGTTGAGCATGACTTGAAGGTCACTCACAATCAACATGAATAATATTCATAATTACAGTGTTGACATTAAATGCTATTCAATACATTCTGTGGACATATAGACGTCTAAACGTCAACTTAAGGAATGATAGATTGGCGGAAGAACGCCACAGGGAGAAATAAAATGGGATACACGCACGCCAGTCATATTGATGCACTCAACCAGAACGTGGCTGAGCTATCAGATAATATCAATGTCTCATTTGAGTTTTTTCCACCCAGCTCAGCGCAAATGGAAGAGACATTATGGAATTCCGTTCACCGTTTAAAAACCCTGCAACCTAAATTTGTTTCTGTGACTTACGGAGCAAACTCTGGCGAGCGCGACCGCACCCATTCGATCATTAAAGAGATTAAAGATCAAACTGGCCTTATTGCAGCACCGCACCTCACCTGCATCGATGCCTCTCGCGATGAGCTGATTCAGATTGCCGATGACTACTGGCACAACGGCATCCAGAACATAGTTGCGCTGCGTGGCGACATCCCCGCTGGTGGCGGCAAACCAGAAATGTATGCTTCCGACTTAGTGACTCTACTCAAATCTCGCCATGATTTTGATATTTCTGTCGCGGCATTTCCAGAAGTCCACCCTGAAGCGAAAAGCGCGCAATCCGATCTGGTCAATCTAAAACGCAAAATTGATGCAGGTGCAAACCGCGCAATTACTCAATTCTTTTTTGATGTTGAAAGCTACTTACGATTTCGCGACCGCTGCGTAGCTGCTGGTATTGATGCTGAAATTGTACCGGGCATTCTACCGGTATCAAACTTTAAACAAGCTTCTCGCTTTGCCGCGCAAAACAACGTTAAAGTCCCCGGATGGATGGCGAAACAATTTAATGGATTAGATGATGACCCAACCACACGCCAGCTCGTGGGTGCAAGCCAAGCAATTGACATGGTTCGTATTTTAAGCCGTGAAGGCGTCAAAGACTTCCATTTCTATACGCTCAATCGCGCTGAAATGACCTACGCATTGTGCCATACGTTGGGCGTAAGACCGAAAGCATAAACTTTCTCTGCACTCATAACGCTATTATTGGTAAATGTTGCTCGTGATAAAACGCGATGATTGATTAAAAGTAACGCCGACTTGATGTCGGCGTTGTGGTATCACTTAAGCGAGCAGATTATTCCACGTCGTCCATTTTACCAAGTAAGCTACGAATACGATCTTGCCATGCATTCTGCTCTTGCTCCATTTGTTGCGCTTTTTGCTCAAGCTCTTCACGCGCTACTTTTAGCTCATTCGCTTCATTCACGAGCTGCTGTTTCTCTTCTTTAAGCTCTTCCACTTCCATTTGTAGAAGTGCGATGGTGTCAACTGCGGTTTGAATTTTTGCTTCTAGTAGTTCTAATACTTCAAAAGACATGGTGCATACCCTTAGTTATTCGGTTGAGGTGAACAAAATTTCACTTATTGGTTCATTCTACTCAGCACAGCGCTCAGAAACACTCACTATATGCAAATTTTCTCGCTATTTGGCTAAAAAATCGGCTCAACTTAACCGTCAACTCACTTAAGCGCCAAACCTAGACCGAAAAACACTTTATCTGGCCATGGATTTGCTCAATTTGAGGCTTAGCTTTGATCAAGTGCAACCCTTGTGAACTAAAAAAGCAAACGTTTACTATTTGATATGCTAAAATTCCGCCGAAATTTCCTATTCCCTTTTCTTTGGAGCTAGCATGAAACGCGATTTAGCAATGGCATTCTCTCGAGTCACTGAAGGTGCCGCACTGGCAGGTTACAAATGGCTTGGCCGAGGCGATAAAAATGCGGCCGATGGCGCAGCGGTAGAAGTCATGCGCAACCTACTCAATAAAACCGACATCCAAGGTGAAATTGTAATCGGTGAAGGCGAAATTGACGATGCTCCAATGCTCTACATTGGCGAGCTTGTTGGCCTTGGTGGCGATGCGGTTGATATCGCAGTGGATCCTATTGAAGGTACGCGCATGACGGCAATGGGCCAGTCAAACGCATTGGCTGTTTTGGCGGCTGGCGAAAAAGGTAGCTTCCTTAAAGCACCTGATATGTACATGGAAAAATTGGTGGTTGGCCCCGGCGCTAAAGGGTGCATTGACCTCAATAAGCCTTTAAAAGAGAATTTAGAAAATATCGCCGCCGCGCTGAATAAACCATTAGACACTCTAGTTGTGATCACCTTAGCGAAACCTCGCCATGATGCCACCATAGCGCAAATGCAAGAGATGGGTGTTCGCGTGTTTGCTGTGCCAGATGGCGATGTCGCCGCCTCGATCCTAACTTGCATGCCTGATAGTGAAGTCGACGTGATGTACTGCATCGGCGGTGCACCTGAAGGGGTGGTTTCAGCCGCGGTCATCCGAGCTCTAGATGGTGATATGCATGGCCGTCTGCTACCACGTCATGAAGTCAAAGGCGATACGGAAGAAAACCGCATTTACGGTGCAAAAGAGTTAGCTCGCTGCGCGGAAATGGGTGTCGAAGCTGGCGTAGTGCTGAAAATGGAAGAGATGGCCCGCAGTGATAACGTCATTTTCTCAGCTACTGGTATCACCAAAGGGGATCTGCTGGAAGGTATTACCCGCAAAGGCAACATCGCCACCACAGAAACGCTATTAATTCGTGGCCGCTGTCGTACCATTCGCCGTATTAAATCAATTCACTACTTAGAGCGCAAAGACCCAGAAGTGCGCGCGATCATTTTGTAATCCGCCAGTGCTTTGCTCTGTTTTATTTTAACGACAAAGCATAGAGAGACAAAAAAGACCGCAATGCGGTCTTTTTTACTTAATCACTTTATACCGAGATGGAAGAAGTGATTAGAATAACTCTTCAGCCACTTTATACAAATCAGTGCGAACTGGACGCTTCATATTTTCAATTGCGTCGATAATATCGTGGTGAACCAACTGCTCTTTCTGAATACCAACACAACGACCACCGTGGCCATCAAGCAGTAAATGTACCGCAAAATTACCCATGCGTGACGCAAGAACACGGTCAAACGCCGTCGGGCGACCACCGCGTTGAATATGACCCAGCACGGTAGCGCGAGTTTCACGTCCCGTTGCTTTTTCAATTTCTTTCGCCAGTTGGTTAGCATCCATCATCAACTCAGTCAGTGCAATAATGGCGTGTTTCTTACCTTTCTTAATGCCGTCTTGAACGTTCGCGATCAGTTGGTCCATATTCAAGCCAGTTTCAGGGGTGATGATATATTCACAACCGCCTGCAATCGCCGACATCAGAGTCAAATCACCGCAATGACGACCCATGATTTCAACAATAGAAATACGTTGATGAGAAGAGGAAGTATCACGTAAACGGTCAATTGCGTCGATAACCGTATTCAATGCTGTTAAGTAACCAATAGTGTAATCGGTACCTGCAATGTCGTTATCAATCGTGCCTGGTAAACCAACGCATGGAAAACCCATTTCGGTTAGCTTTTTCGCACCCATATAAGAGCCATCACCGCCGATCACGACTAAAGCATCAATACCATGCTTTCTTAGGTTTTCGATCGCTTTTTCACGTACTGCAACTTCACGAAATTCAGGGAAACGCGCAGAACCTAGGAAAGTACCACCTTTATTGATAACGTCAGAAACGCTTGAACGATCCAATTTTTTAATGCGATCTTCATAAAGACCAAGGTAGCCATCGTAAATACCAAATACTTCCAAATCAGCACCGAGTGCCGTACGAACAACACCACGGATTGCTGCGTTCATGCCAGGTGCGTCACCGCCACTAGTCAAAACACCGATCTTCTTAATCATGCTCACCCTCGATTTTTTGGGAACTTAATACTAATTTTTTACGCTGTCCGTTAGCGATAAAACCGACAGCAAAATCTTTCTAATCTGTGCATAATGTTACCTTTCCTAAAGAGGAATACTACTGTTATTTGCACGAAATTATGTAAGTTTGCTACTTATGTAAGAGTATTACAGTTTTGAGTTAATGCTTTGTTGATTCATATCAGAATCATGCTTATTTATTGTTCTTAAAAAGATAGTTAATAAGAGCGTTTTTGTCGCTACCACCCTTGTGATTTTTGCTTTTTTTCTGGTCCAAACACCACAGAATAAGGATCTTGGTGGATTAATACATCAGCTCCCGGGAAAGCCTCGAGTAGCTTATCTTCCACCTCATCGGAAATGCGATGCGCCTCAATCAAGCGGATATTGTCATCTAGTTCCAGATGTAACTGAATGAATCTTACAGGTCCAGACATGCGAGTTCTTAATTGATGCACACCCAACACACCAGCCACAGAAAGACATTCTGTGCGGATTTGCTTCAATTCTTCGTCAGGTAACTTACGATCCAATAAGGTCTGAATGGCCTCTTGTACCATACGAAAAGCACTGTAAAGAATATAAACGCCAATGCCGATCGCAAAGATGGCATCGGCCTGTTTAAAGCCAAACCAGCTCAATATGAGCGCGATCATAATCGCTGCATTCATGAACAGATCGGTTTGGTAATGCAATGAATCCGCGGCAATGGCTTGGCTGCCCGTTTTTTTCACGACATGCTTTTGGAACAACACTAAGCCAAAAGTCACTAGCATTGCAAACAGGCTGACATAAACGCCATATTCAGGAGAAGTTAATTCGTGTGGGCGGAAAAAACGGTCAACCCCATTGAGGATAAGAAAACAGGCCGAGCCTGAAATGAACATCGCTTGGGCAAGAGCCGCAAGCGATTCCGCCTTACCATGACCAAAGGCGTGCTCTTTATCTGCGGGCTGCAGTGCGTAACGCACCACAATTAAATTGACCACGGAAGCGGCAATATCAAGTAAGGAATCAATCAAGGATGCGAGTAGGCTGACCGAGCCAGTAACCCACCAAGCGATCACTTTTACTATCAGCAACAATGAGGCTACAAGGGTTGCTGTCCAGGCAGCAAGCGTAACAAGGCGTGCGTATTCTTGTTTCATATCACTAAAATCAGCTTGAGAATGAGCAGGTAGTATACCTTCTCAAATTAAGAATGAATATGACACAAAAATGAACAGGCCTCACCCGAGGCCTAGTATCAATTATTAGCGGTTATCAATGACTAGCTATTTTTTTTCATGTGCTTAGGACCATTTTCCATGCACTTCTGCATGCGATCTTGTTGTAGCGTTTGCAGTTTTGCTTTTTGTTCCGGAGTTAGCACACTCATCATGTCATGACGTTTTTCTAGCATCTTGACACGGTGAGCAACCTGTTGATCGACCATCTCTTTGGCTAGTTCATTTGCCGCTGCCGCATCAAAGTTCTCAGCGAGCACGAGAGCCTGTACTTTGTCATGGTGCGCTTTCATTTTCGCTTGGCGTTGACCTTTGTGCTCACCCTTCATCGCTTCGCGATTCGCCTCACGCATTCCTTTCAGCTTTGCTTGTTGATCAGACGTCAAATCAAGCTGCTGCATCATGCCGCGATCAAAACCGCCACACTTATCATTTGGGCCTTTATGCTGCTCTTTACCACCAAATGCAAAGACGCTTGCTGTGCTAAGAGTCAGAGGAAGTATCACCGCCGCAAGTACTAATTTTTTTGCCATTTTCATCATCTATTCCTTCACTAAGTGGATTCTAACAAGCTGTATTCACAGCGCTTGAGTGTAGAATAGGGCCTGTACGGTAAAGCAACGTATAGTGAGCGTAAAGAATCGTAAAGAGCTTATTGCTCACTGAATATCTTGCCTATTTCGCAGTAAACTGTACCCATAAATTCCCCAACGACGAGGCGACACATGGCGCATATTCTTCTGATTGATGATGATACTGAGCTCACCAGCTTACTAAAAGAAGTCTTGAGCTATGAAGGCTTCGATGTCTCTGAAGCGAATGATGGTGAGAGCGGGCTCGCGGCCATTCATGATCGCATTGATCTTGTCTTACTCGATGTAATGATGCCTAAGCTTAATGGGATGGAAACGCTGAAAAAGTTACGTGAAAACTGGCATACCCCGGTATTAATGCTCACCGCCAAAGGAGAGGAGATCGATCGCGTCATCGGTTTAGAACTCGGCGCGGATGACTATTTACCGAAGCCTTTCAGTGACCGAGAGCTGCTGGCACGCATTCGCGCGATTTTGCGCCGAACCCAAACCAGCAATGGCACCAAACATAATGAAGTCATTGAGTGCCAAGATATTCAAGTATACCCCAGCAAGCAGGAAGCCTATTGCCAAGGGCAATTGTTAGACCTCACCACCACGGAATTTGCCTTGCTGACTCATTTTGTGCAAAACCCAGGCGAAACCTTAACTAAAGAAGCGCTCAGCCTTGATGTCCTAGGAAAACGGTTGGCGGCCTTTGACCGCGCGATTGATATGCACGTCTCGAATTTACGCAAGAAATTACCTGAGCGTGTCGATGGTAAATCACGGATTAAAACGCTGCGTGGTCGTGGCTACCTCATGATTCTGGAGGATTAATGCGCCTACCTAAAATCAACAGCCTTTATGGCAGAATTTTTGCCATTTTTTGGTTTACGATGCTGCTGGTGCTGATCGCAGTATTAGCACTGCCGCACCTTGATCCTCGCAAAACCCGTGATATACCTAGCGATGAATACCAACGTCTTACACACTTAAAACAGAAAATAGAGAGTATGTTTAAAGATGAGCATGAACTCACACGTATCCTCTTTCGTTTAGAAAATAGCAGCAACAAGCGTGGTGAAGGGCACATGCGCGAGAAGAACGGCACGCCACAATTTTTTATCACAACGCCAGATGGCACGATCCTCACCACCAAAACTCAAGCCGACTTTAAATTTAAAGCACTCCAAAATTTCGTGACCAGCATTGAATCCATTGATAAGCCACAACAGAAGCTCTATGGCCGTTATATGATTTCAGGTCCATTGCCAATTACCCTTGCTAAGCAAGATCTACTCATGTTTGTCGGTATTCGCTGGAATGAGCCCCCCCCGTTCTTATTGCAACTATTTGACCGTCCGTTCGGTCTACTGCTTGCCGTGATGCTCGTCAGTACACCGCTACTCCTATGGCTCGCATGGGCATTGAGCCAACCCGCCAGCCGCCTCGAGCAAGCCGCCAAACGGGTCGCTCGCGGCGAATTTGTGGTCGACCCAAGCTTAGAAAAAGGCACCAGTGAATTTCGCCAAGCAGGAAAAAGCTTTAACCAAATGGTAGAAGCCGTCAATCAAATGATTTCCGGCCAGCAGCGATTGCTGTCGGATATTTCACACGAACTGCGCTCCCCTTTAACTCGACTGAGAATGGCCAATGCACTTGCCACTCGTAAACAAGGTAGCAGCTCAGAATTGGAGCGAATCGACACCGAAGCACAGCGTTTAGAGCAGATGATCGGTGAACTGCTGACGCTTTCGCGTATGCAAACCAATAGCCATCTCAGCAGAGAAACTCAACCGCTATCCAGTTTATGGGAGGAATTATTGAGTGATGCCCAATTTGAGGCGGAGCAGATGGAAAAAAGACTCACCTATAATGCGATTCCACCGCACACGATTTCCGGTACACCAAAACTGCTGATGAGCGCATTGGAAAACATTGTGCGTAACGCCATTTACTATGGCAAAGATGAAATCAATATTACCTTTTCGGTCGAAAAAGGCAGACTATCGGTTTGCGTGGAAGACAATGGTGAAGGCGTTCCCGAAAACGAGTTAGACGATATTTTCCGCCCCTTTTATCGTGTTTCGACCGCGCGTGATAGGCACAGTGGTGGTACAGGGTTAGGTTTAGCCATCACCGAAAGTGCCATTCGTCAACACAGCGGTACTATTCACGCAAGTCGCAGCCAATTAGGTGGGTTAAAAGTACAATTCACGCTCCCATTGGATAGTTAAATTCCACTTATGCCTATATTGCCAAATAACGGGTGACTTGTACTCAATAGGCTCGTCACCTTATACTTCCGGCCCACACTCCTTAAGAGCAGCTATACCATGTTTGATATCGCACTTTACGAACCTGAAATCGCCCCTAATACCGGAAATATTATTCGCTTGTGTGCCAATTGCGGCGCTAATTTGCATCTTATTGAACCGCTGGGTTTTGATCTAGAAGAGAAGAAAGTGCGCCGTGCAGGGCTTGATTACCACGATTTAGCGCGCGTAACGCGTCATGCCAACTTGGATGCCTTTATGGACTACCTCAATGCAGAGCGCGAAACGTACCGGATTTTTGCTTGTACCACTAAAACCACGGGGCACCACGTCGATGCGCAGTTTCAAAAAGGAGATGTGTTGATGTTTGGCCCAGAAACTCGTGGATTACCAGCGCAAGTCATCGAAAGCCTACCGATGACACAACGTATTCGTATTCCTATGATGGCAGAAGCTCGCAGTTTAAATCTCTCTAATGCGGTCGCTATTATTGCGTTTGAAGCGTGGCGTCAAATGGGCTTTGAAGGTGCGCAATAACAGCGCTAGTGCTCTAAAACGGTAAGAAGATAAATCACCAAATAGCAAAAAGGCCGCCTAGGCGACCTTTTTATTAATTCTAGATATTAGGCTAGATTACAGAACAGTTACTTGAGCTGCTTGTAGGCCTTTTTGACCGTTTTCTACGTTGAAAGACACTTTTTGGCCTTCAATTAGAGTTTTGAAACCGTCAGAAGCGATTGCATTGAAGTGTACGAACACGTCAGCGCCGCCGTTATCTTGAGTAAGAAAGCCGAAACCTTTAGTTTCGTTAAACCATTTTACAGAACCAGTTGTTTTGTTAGACATAATGTGTCCCTTTTATTTAAATTCATAAAGTTATCGCGCTTATGCGCAATGCACTGATAGATTGAATTATTTAATGTTACTAATAAGGTAAGGGAAACACTGAGGACATCAACTTTTACGATGGGATTCTGAGAATTTACTTTTACTTTTATTTTTTGTTTCATTAATAACCCCTGAACAACAGAGCGAGGTAACTA